>DAOUCW010000091.1:0-1517 GCA_034431695.1 Anaerolineae bacterium
CACCCCTCGCCTCCACCCCCTCCATCCTCACCATCCACGACCTCTCGTTCCTGAAGTTTCCGGAGTGCTTTACGGCGAACCTGCTCAATTACCTTTCCAGGGCAGTTCCACGCTCAGTGCGGAAGGCGGATTTCATTCTGGCCGATTCAGGCAATACCCGGAAAGACCTCCTGGAGCTGATGGGAGTGCCTCCGGAGAAGGTGGAAGTTCTTTATGCCGGAGTTGGGGAAAGCTTCAGGCCTTCAGATGGGGAAAGGGCCCGCGCCCGCTACAATTTGCCTCCGAAGTTCATACTGAGCCTGGGGACTCTTGAGCCCCGCAAGAATTTCGTAAGGTTAATAGAAGCTTTTGCTCTGCTCAGGGAAAGCCTGGGGCCGGGGAACAACCTCAAGCTGGTCATCGCCGGGCGAAAGGGATGGCTTTACGAAGATATTTTCAGGATGGTGGAAAAATGCGGGCTTGAGGGAGAGGTGTTCTTCCCGGGTTACGTGGAAGAGGAAGACCTCCCATCCCTCTACTCGGCTGCGGAGCTTTTCGTCTACCCTTCCCTCTACGAAGGGTTCGGGCTGCCGCCTCTTGAGGCGATGGCCTGCGGGGTCCCCGTGGTGGCTTCCGAGGCCCCTCCCCTGCCCGAGGTCCTGGGCGACGCCGCCCTGTTCTTCCCCCCTCATGATGTGGAAGCCATGGCCGAAGCCATGGAGAAAGCCCTTAAGGATGAGGAACTGCGCCGGAAGCTCCGGGAAAGGGGCTTTGCGCGGAGCTCCCTCTTCTCCTGGGACGATTCTGCCCGCAAGCTCCTGGAAATATACCAGCACCTCGGGAAAAAGCCATGAGGAAGTGGCTATTCATCCTCGCTCTGCTGCTGGCTCTGGCCGGCTACTGGGCCCCATGGGTGAACCACAGGGCCTCCGCACTGGTCATCACCGGCCTGGACATGGCCGAATACGTGAAGTTCATCCCCCAGTTCCGTTCCGGTGAATTGAAACTCGTGCGGGAAGTTTTCTACCTCCCGCTCTTCCTTGGCTCTATCTCCTTAACCCTGTTAGCTTCATCCACGGCCCTCGGGTATCCATCCTGGGTTAAAGGCCTGATGGTTTTCCTGGCCTGGGCTATGGCCCTCTCCATGCTCCCACCGGCCTGGTCGCCGCCGATCCTGCTCCAGCCCGAATTCATCCGCCAGACCGTAGCCATCGCCTTCTGCCTGGCTCTGCCCCTTCTGTGGCCCCTTCTCAGGAGAATTCCCGCCCGGCTCCTCTGGTCTTTCCTCCTCCTGGCCAGCTTAGCCGGCGGCCTTCTGCCTATCTTTTACTTTGAGAAACCCCGCCCCTTCATCGCTTTAATTTACGCACGGCCGATCGGCTGGGGCTGGGGGATTTACACGATGCTTGGGGGTTTCGCCCTCCTCACAGTCCTTTCCATCCTGGAGCTGCACCGGAGCACAGGTCGCAAGCTTCCCGACGGGGGCTCGCCCGAAACCATTGTTCAGACGGGTTCCATCGCCAGAGCAGCGGGAATCC
>DAOUCW010000092.1:0-4419 GCA_034431695.1 Anaerolineae bacterium
AAGGCCGATGCAGCCAATCGGGATAAGCAGATACGCCTGGCCCAGATAAACCTGGAGAAGGCCCGCATAGCTCTGGAGCAGGCCCAGGCTCAGTATGACAAGGTCGGCTGGAGGCCGGAAGCAGCTTCCCTCCCCCAGGCCCAGCAACTTCAACAGGCCACCCTGGACTACGAGGCCGCCAAGCTCAATTACGAGCTGACTGTCTCCAAATACACCGATGCGGCCCTATACAGCGCTGCAGCTCAGGTGGCCCAGGCCAGAGCTCAGCTTGAAGAACTGGAAAATTATCCGAGCGAAGAGGACCTGACCATAGCCAGGGCTCAGGTCCGCCAGGCCGAGATAGCTCTTGAGCAGGCCAAACTGAACCTGGAGAACGCCACCCTCAAAGCCCCCTTCGACGGCCTCGTTGCCGAAATCAGCATAGTGGTGGGGGGCACGGCTGGACCAGGCACCCCGGCCATAACCCTGGTGGACATCTCTTCCCTTGAGATTGAAACGCAGCTTGTAGAAGTGGACGTGGACAAGGTGAAGGAAGGGCAGGAAGTGGAAATATCCTTTGATGCCCTGCCCGACCGCACCTACAGGGGGAAAGTGGTGAGAATAGGTAGAGTTGGGCAGACGGTCCAGGGAGTGGTCAATTATCCGGTGACCATACGGATTGAGGATCCGGATGAGCGCATAAAAGTGGGCATGACCGCGAACCTCAACATCCTGGTAGGCCGTGCCGAAAACGTCCTCCTCGTCCCGGTCAGGGCCATCCAGTCCCGCCAGGGGAGGCAGTTCGTGATGGTGAAGCGAGGGGAGAATTTCGTCCCCGTTCCGGTTAAAGTGGGCATGTCCAGTGAGACCATGGCCGAGATCGTGGAAGGGGACATCAAGGAAGGGGACCTGGTGATGGTCAGCCTGCCGCAGCAGCTCGCGCGTCCGTTCGGCCCCTTCATGTTCGGTGGAGGGACTTTCCGGGGAACGCGTTGAAAGGGGTGTGGCTATGGCTCTCATAGAGCTTGAGGACATTGTGAAGATCTACAGGATGGGCAAGGTGGAAGTTCATGCCCTCAGAGGCGTTTCCCTCTCCGTAGAGGAAGGGGAGATGGTGGCCATAATGGGGCCATCGGGGTCGGGCAAATCCACCCTGATGAACATAATCGGCTGTCTGGATCGGCCGACTTCCGGAAGATACAGGCTGGAAGGAATCCCGGTGGAAACTCTGAGCGAAAACCAGCTTGCTGAAGTCCGCAACCGCAAGATCGGCTTCGTTTTCCAGATGTTCAACCTTCTGCCCAGGGCCACCGCAGTGCAAAATGTGGAACTCCCCCTCATATATGCCGGGGTCAACGGCCGGGAAAGGAGGCGAAGGGCCATTGAAGCGCTCCAGGCGGTTGGACTCGGGGACAGGCTCAACCACAGGCCAGCAGAGCTCTCGGGAGGGGAACAGCAGCGGGTAGCCATAGCCAGGGCCCTGGTCAATAACCCATCCATAATCCTGGCCGATGAGCCGACAGGCAACCTTGACTCCAAATCTGGCGCTGAAATCATGGAGATCTTCAGGAGGCTCAACAGGGAAAGGGGGATAACGGTGATCCTGGTAACCCACGATCCCAAAGTGGCCTCCTATGCAGGTCGGATAGTGAGGCTCCTTGACGGGCAGATTGTGGGGGAGGAGAGGCCATGAATCTTAGGGAGAACCTGCAGCTTGCCTTCCAGAGCATAATGGCCAACCGGATGCGCTCCGGCCTCACCATCCTGGGCATAGTCATCGGAGTTATGGCCGTCATAACGATGCTCTCCATCGGCGGCGGGACTCAGGCCTCGGTCACGAGGCAGATTGAGAGCATCGGGACCAACCTGATCATAGTGCTCCCAGGCCGCCTGACAACCGGAACGATAAGGGGAGGACTCGGCTCGGCCATAACCCTCACTTACGCCGATGCCGAGGCCATGAAGGACCTCCCCTCTCTGAACGGCGTGGCGCCGGTAATTCAGAGTGGGGTGCGGGTGGTTTACCTGGATTCAAACACCCAGACCAACCTCATCGGGACCACGCCCGATTACACTGAAGTGCGCAACCACAGGGTGGCGTCGGGCTCTTTTATAACTGAATCGCACGTGAGAGCGAGGTCTCTCGTGGCCGTCTTAGGGGCCGACGTGGCCAGGACGCTCTTCGGCGACCAGGACCCGGTTGGTCAGATTGTGAAGATCAACAGGCTCTCCTTTAGGGTGATCGGAGTTCTGGAGAAGAAAGGCGGGGCCGGAATGTTCACCCAGGACGATCTGGTCGTAATCCCAATAACCACGGCTCTCACTTACTTCCCCCGCCGCGCAGATTGGCGAGGTCAGCCCAGCGTAACGGCTATCTACGCCCAGGCGAGGGACAGGGGTCTCCTCAACCAGGCCATAGAGGAGGTCCGCAGCTTTCTGCGGAGGCGCCACAACCTCGCCCCATCGGACGATGACGATTTCTCCATTGTAACCCAGGAGGACATGCTCGGCATGGCAAACGCCATCACCAATATCTTCACCATCTTCCTGGGGAGCATAGGAGCTATTTCCCTGATAGTGGGCGGCATCGGGATAATGAACATCATGCTGGTTTCAGTCACGGAGCGGACCCGCGAGATCGGGATAAGGATGGCAGTGGGGGCCAAGAGGAGAGATATACTCCTCCAGTTCCTGACCGAAGCAACGGTTCTGAGTTTGCTGGGGGGGATAATCGGGATAATACTCGGGTGGCTGGCCTCGTGGGGCATAGGCAAGATAAACATCGGGGGAAGCAACATTGAGACACTGGTGACGCCGTGGTCGGTGCTCTTGGCTGTGTTCTTCTCGGCAGCAGTGGGGCTTTTCTTCGGGATTTACCCGGCCAACAAGGCTGCCAGCCTCAACCCCATAGAAGCACTGCGGTATGAATAGCCACGTTTACCTTGGCTTAGTCCGCCAACTCCGGTGTGGAATTTCCTTCAGAATTCTATCGGCCTTACCACGTAGCGCCCATTTTCCTCCACAAGCCGACCGGCGGGGAAGAAAGGGTCGTGCTCAAAGAAGAGGATGGCGTTTTCTTCCACCGCCCATCCCTGGATCCTGCGCCTTGTCTCTATGGTCTCCAGGGGTTCCACGTCAAAGGCCGGTATCCAGGCCAGCCTTTCAATGTTTACCGCCCAGGGGGCGAGGTCGCCCAGGTAGAGGGCCTTCTCCCCCCTGCTTTCTATGAGGACGCTCTGGTGGGCACGGGTGTGGCCCCTGGTCACTATGCAGCGGACCTCAGAGGTGACCCTGGTATCGCCGTAGAGGAGGCGCACCCTGCCCTGCTCCCAGAGCGGGATGAAGTTGGGGGCAAGGTAAGTGGCCCTCGTGCGCTCGTTCGGGAAGGCAGCATCGGCCCACTCAAGCCTCTGGATCCAGTATTCAGCCCTGGGAAAAGCAGGCATTATCTGACCATCCACGTCCACAGTATTCCCGCCACAGTGGTCCGAATGGAGGTGAGTGTTTATGACGATGTCAATGTCTTCGGGGGAAAAGCCGAGTTCTCCCAGGCTCTTTATGAGCCTCTTTTCCCCGTAGAGGCTGAAAATTTCCCTCTCTTTTGGACTGAGCTTGTCGCCCATGCCCGTGTCCACCAGTATCCGCTTGCCCTCAGAAATTATGAGGAGGCAGTTCAGGCTCATGGGAACCCGGTTCAGCTCATCAGGAGTTATGATCTTCTCCCAGAGGACTTTGGGGACAAGCCCGAAGACGGCTCCCCCGTCCATCCGGAAGGTGCCATCGCTGACGATGTAGACTTCAACGTTCCCTATGCGCATGGCGCTCTCTCCACGCGTTCAAGGAGTTCTTCCCAGGCTTCGTCCACGTTGCGCTGGATTATCGCTATCTGCTCTTCCGTCAGGTGGCGGAAGCGCCCCTGAAGCTTGAGGTATTCGCTCACCGGAACAAACTTCTCGGGCCAAACGGTTATGCGCCACTTCGTCCCGTGTTCCACTTCAATCAGAGGGAAGACCTTGCTCTGGACAGCAAGACGGGTGAGTTTGACTGAGTCCTTTGATTCTGCACGCCAGCCGGGAGGGCATGGGGAGAGGAGGTGGATGAACCTGGTGCCCTTTATGTTTTTCGCCTTCTGGAACTTCATCACCAGGTCATCGGGGTAGCCGATGGTGGCGGTGGCAACGTAGGGGATGCGGTGGGCAGCCATTATGGACACTATGTCTTTCTTCGGCTCCTCCTTCGGCCTGTCGGCCGGAGTTGTGGTGGTCCAGGCCAGCCAGGGAGTGGCGGAAGAGCGCTGGATTCCGGTGTTCATGTAGGCTTCGTTGTCGTAGCAGACGTAGATGAAGTTCTCGTTGCGCTCGGCAGCGCCGGAAAGAGCCTGGAGGCCGATGTCAAAGGTGCCGCCATCGCCCGCCCAGGCCATGACGGTCACGTCTTCCC
>DAOUCW010000093.1:0-7155 GCA_034431695.1 Anaerolineae bacterium
GATATCTAGTACGGTCTCGTGGGCTCGGGGGTAAACCTGCAGGCATTTACCACCGATGCCAGCAGGCCGGCGCCGGCAATGGTGGCTATACGGGTTAATTCGCGCATTCTCTGCCTCCTGTTTCAGTTTCGCACTGGCCCGAGCTGGCTGTTTCCACTACTTCGGGGAAAAGATGGCTCTAAATTTCCCGGAGCAGGCTGGCCTGCTGGGTGAGCCTGTCCCGCAGTATCTCCCGCAGAAGGTCCAGCGCCTGTATAACTCGCTTATCGGCCAGTGCGTAGTAGATGACAGGGCCTTCCTGTCTGGCCACGACGAGGCCGCGCTCGCGGAGGATTTTAAGGTGGTGGGATACGGTGGGCTGAGGGAGGCCGAGGATTTCCGCCAAATCTGTCACCCTGCGGGGGCCATCGGCGAGGGCGTAAAGGATGAGGATGCGCTTGGGGTCTGCCAGACCCTGGCAGATCTGTGCGTGCAGAAGGACTATTTCCCGCTGCAGTTCGTCGGAAATGACCATGGAAGCCGTCTCCTTCGGCTTTAAATATACATGCATTGTGGTCAAAAGGCAAGCTCGGCCCCGTGCCGGGGAAATGAAAAGGCCCCCTCCGAGGGGGGCCAGAGGGGGCCTTTGGCTACATTGCCCTGTATTCGCCTTCCACCACGTCCTCGCGGCGTTCCTCCTCAGGAGGACGCTGGCCGTCGCCTCCAGGCCTGGTGTAGGCGCCATACATCTTCTCGGAGAGCCGGTAGCTGGCCTGCTGGAGGCGTTCCATGGCCCGCCTTATGGCTCCGATGTCATCGCCCTTCATGGCCTCTTTGAGCTCGGCGATGCGGGCCTCCAGCTCCCGGCGGTCCTCCAGGGAGACCTTATCACCCATCTCCCTCAGCAGCTTCTCAATGGAGTAGATGAGGTTGTCGGCCTGGTTGCGGGTCTCGGCCAGCTCACGCTTGCGCCGGTCCTGCTCGGCGTATTGCTGGGCCTCCCTTATCATCCGCTCAATTTCCTCCTGAGTGAGGTTGGTGGAAGCCGTTATCGTTATCTTCTGCTCGCGCCCCGTAGCCAGGTCCCTGGCCGAGACGTGTAGGATGCCGTTGGCGTCAATGTCAAAGGTCACTTCTATCTGGGGGACACCCCTCGGCGCAGGCGGTATCCCTTCCAGGCGGAAACGGCCCAGGGTTATGTTGTCGGCAGCCATGGGGCGCTCCCCCTGGAGGACGTGGATCTCCACTGCGGTCTGGCCGTCCTCGGCGGTGGTGAATATCTCGCTCTTGCGCACCGGGATGGTGGTGTTCCGCGGGATGAGGACGTGCATTATGCCACCCAGGGTCTCCACGCCCAGGCTCAGAGGTGTGACGTCCAGCAGGAGCACGTCCTTGACTTCACCCGCCAGGACGGCCGCCTGGATAGCCGCACCTATGGCCACAACCTCATCGGGGTTGACCCCCTTGTGGGGTTCCTTGCCCGTGAGTTCCCGCACGAGCCTCTGGACGGCGGGCATCCGTGTAGCGCCACCCACCAGGATCACCTCATCCAGGTCCTGAGGCCTGAGTTTGGCATCGCTGAGGGCCTGCATGAATGGCCCCTTGAGCCGCTCCGTGAGGTCGGCCGTGAGCTGCTCGAATTTAGCCCTGGTCAGGCGCATCTGGAGGTGCTTCGGGCCGGAGGCATCGGCTGTGATGAAGGGCAGGTTGATTTCGGTCTCCATCATGGTGGAGAGCTCAATCTTGGCCTTCTCGGCCGCTTCCTTGAGCCGCTGAAGGGCCTGCCGGTCTTCCCTGAGGTCAATCCTGTGTTCCCTGTAGAACTCCTCGCATATCCAGTCAATTATCCTCTGGTCGTAGTCGTCGCCGCCCAGGTGGGTGTCGCCGGCGGTCGCCAGCACCTCAATCACGCCGTCGCCCACCTCAAGGATGGATACGTCAAAGGTGCCGCCGCCCAGGTCGAAGACCAGGATCTTTTCGTTTTCCTTCTTGTCCAGCCCGTAAGCCAGGGCTGCGGCCGTTGGCTCGTTGATGATGCGGAGCACCTCAAGGCCGGCGATGCGTCCGGCATCCTTGGTGGCCTGGCGCTGGGAGTCGTTGAAGTAGGCGGGGACGGTGATGACGGCCTTGGTCACCGGCTCGCCCAGGTAGGCTTCAGCATCGGCCTTGAGCTTGGCCAGGATCATGGCCGAGATTTCCTGCGGTGTGTATTCCCTGCCGGTGATGGGGATGTATACCCGTGCGTCCCCCTGCGGGCCCCTGACCACCTTGTAGGGAACGCGCTTCCTCTCTTCCTCAACTTCCTCGTAACGGCGACCCATGAAACGCTTGATGGAGAAGACGGTGTTTTCGGGGTTGATTATGGCCTGGCGCTTGGCCGGCCTCCCCACAAGCCTTTCCCCTGTCTTGGTGAAAGCCACCACCGATGGGGTCAGGCGCTCCCCCTCGGCGTTGTGGATAACGACCGGTTCGCCGCCTTCCACCACCGCAATCACAGAGTTGGTAGTTCCGAGGTCAATGCCCACGATCTTCGCCATCTTCCATCACCTCCTTCTCAAGGATGATAATCGGCGCTTCGCTTTCGGGATCGGGCAGGTGGGAGTAATCGCAGGTGCAGGGTCCTCCCTGGCTGCACCCCACGCAGCAGTAGAACCTGCCTTCCACTACCGTTGGCCTCCAGGTTATGGTTATTCCGCAGTTGGCGCAGGTTATCCGTCCCATCCTGCCCCTCCCACAGGGGGAATTAAAGCAGAGAGCTGTTAGAGGTGCGATAGAGGAACGTTAGAAAAGCGTTAGAGCCTGCAGGGGCTGAAACCCCTGGGCTTCCAAAAGGTTGCCGGATGGTTTATAATAGAAGCCGAAAACGGTTGAGGAGGGAAGGTTTGGACCTGAGGCTTTACGTTATAACTGATTCCCGTTTGTTGGCGGGGCGTTCCCTTGTGGAGGCGGTGGAGGAGGCCATAAGGGGAGGGGCAACCGTCATCCAGTATCGGGAGAAGGAGGCGCCGACCCGGAGGATGGTGGAGGAGGCCAGGCTCCTCAGGGCCCTCTGCAAGGCAAGGGGCATCCCCTTCATAGTCAACGACCGGATTGACGTGGCCCTCGCCGTGGATGCCGATGGCGTCCATGTGGGCGATGATGACATGCCGGTCTGGCTGGCCCGCAAGATCCTGGGGCCGCGCAAGATAATCGGCGCTTCGGCCGATACCGTGGAGAAAGCCATCCTCTACGCTTCCGAAGGCGCCAATTACCTCGGGGTGGGCAGTGTCTACGCCACTTCCACCAAGCCCGATGCGGGCTCGCCCATCGGCCTTGAGGGGCTCAGGAAGATATTGCAGGTGGCAAGCGTCCCCGTGGTGGCCATAGGAGGGATAAACGAGGCCAACGCCAGAGAGGTGATGGAGACGGGGGTTGCAGGCATTGCCGTCATCTCGGCCGTGATGGGAGCCCCCGACATCTTTGAGGCCACCCGCCGCCTGAGGAAGATCGTCGACGAGGTGCTCGGCTCATGACCTGGTGGAAATGGGTGGGATTGGGACTCCTGGCTGTCTTCTGGCCCCTCAACTGGTTCCTTCCCGGCCCGAGGACTCACTTTTTATTCTTCCCCCTCTGGCTTGGCCTGATACTGTTCCTTGATGCGCTGGTTTTCGAGCGCAAGGGTAGCTCCCCCCTGAGCCGGGATCCGGTCAGATTCGTGGGGCTTTTCATCCTCTCGGTCCCGTTCTGGTGGCTGTTTGAGCTGCTGAACCGCCGGCTCCAGAACTGGCATTACGTCGGGGTGGAATTGCCTCCTCTGGTCTACTTCTTACTGGCTTCGCTGGCCTTCTCCACCGTAATCCCCGCCGTCTTTGAAGCTTCGGAACTGGTTTCCTCCTTCCTCAGGAGGCCCCTGCTTTCCGGCTGGAAGCTCACCCTGCACCCTTCCCTGGGGTGGGGCATGATGGCAGGGGGGATCATCACATTGCTCGCCCTCCTCTTCTGGCCCCGGTATTTCTTCCCCTTCCTCTGGATTTCCTTCTTCCTCATAACTGAACCGTTGAACTACATGCTGGGCTACAAGAGCATGGTGGTCTACTGGCAGCGTGGGGAGTGGAGGCCGACCCTCGCTCTCTTCGGGGGCGTGCTCGTATGCGCGTTCTTCTGGGAATTCTGGAATTACTGGTCGTGGCCCAAGTGGGTTTACACTGTGCCCTTCTTCAATTTCCTCCACATCTTTGAGATGCCGCTCCTGGGCTACGGTGGCTACCTGCCCTTTTCCCTGGAGATCTACTCCTTCTACAATCTTGTGCAGGGCCTCTTGCGCTGGCCGGGCCATTACATCAGGCTCCTTCCGGAGGGGTAGGGGGATGAAGGCGAAGATCCTGGTGGTGGAAGATGAGGTTAAGCTGACGCGCCTCATCGCCGATTACCTGGAGGCAGCGGGATTTCAGGTCCTCAAGGCCTACACCGGGAAGGAGGCCATGGCCATATTCCGCCACGAAAAGCCCGACTTAGTGATCCTGGACCTAATGCTTCCGGAGCTGGATGGGTTTGAGGTGGCGCGGATAATCCGGCGCGAATCCTCCACCCCCATCATCATGCTCACGGCGAGGGTTGAGGAGGGCGATCGGATCCTGGGGCTGGAAATAGGTGCCGACGATTACATCACCAAGCCTTTCTCCCCGAGGGAACTTGTGGCCAGGGTCAGGGCCGTCCTGCGCCGTGCCAGAGGAGATTTCCCGGCTTTAACTTTGAAGGTGGGCGAAATTGAAATTGACCCCCAGAAGAGGACGGTAACGGTGGCCGGCAAGCCCGTGGAGCTCACCCCTACCGAGTTTGAGATCCTCAGCCTGCTGGCGCGATACCCCGGCAAGGTTTTCACTCGCCTTGAAATCCTGGAGAAGATCCAGCCCTACGGCTACGAGGGCTACGAGCGAACGGTTGACGTCCACATCAAGAACCTGCGCAAGAAGATTGAGCCCGACCCCAAAAACCCCCGCTACATCCTGACCGTCTACGGGGTCGGATACAAGATGGCGGAGGAGTAGATGCGGAGCCTCTGGCTCAAGATCACCCTCAGTTTCGTAGTCCTCATAATACTGGTGACCGTCCTGATGGCCTTCTTCACCAACATGGCTGTTAGGGGGCGATTCAAGGCCTACCTCCTTACCACCTACAGAGCTCAGGCGCAGCTCATAGCTCCGGTCCTGGCCGAATACTACTACGCAAACGGTGGGTGGGAAGGGGTGGACGGATTTGTGAAGGAGCTTGCGTCCGTGAGGCCGTTGAGGCGGGGCCTGGGCATGATTATGCGCCAGCCCAGGATAATCGTTGCCGATGAGGAAGGCACGATAGTGGCCGATTCGGCCGGGGAGGTGACAGGCCGGAAGCTTTCCCCCGCCGATCTCTCTCTGGGGGCCCCGATAGTGGTGGGGGACAGAGTGGTGGGCACGGTGCTGGTGGCCTGGGGAAGGGAGATAGTCCTGGGGGAGATAGAAGAAGCTTTCCTCCAGAGCGTGAGGCGTTCCCTCCTCTTGGTGATCCTGGGGGGTTGTCTGCTGGCGGTGGGCCTGGGAGCTCTGATCTCTTACCAGATAACGAGGCCTCTCAGGGAACTGCGCCAGGCTGCTGCCGAGATTGCTTCGGGCAACCTGGAAAGCCGGGTCCAGATCCGTGGTGAGGATGAGGTGGCCGAGCTCGCCCATTCCTTCAACGAGATGGCCAGAGCCCTCCAGGCTCAGGAGGAGAGGCGCCGCCAGATGCTGGCCGACATCGCCCACGAACTGCGGACTCCACTCAGTGTGATAAGGGGCCACCTGGAGGCACTGCTGGATGGCCTTTATCCGCTGGATTCGGCCCACCTTGCCCCCATTTACAACGAGACCATCCTCCTCCAGCGGCTGGTGGAGGACCTGCGGGTCCTTTCCCTGGCGGAGGCCGGCCAGCTCCCCCTGGAGAAGAGCTGGTTTGATGCCTCTGAACTGCTGAGGGAGATCGTGGAGCTGGTGGAAGCTGCGGCAACCGATAAAGGCCTCACCCTGGAATTTTCCGCCGAAAGCCCCCTCCCCCTCTACGCCGACCGCCAGCGCATCGGGCAGGTGATCCACAACATCCTGGCCAATGCCCTCAATTTCACCCCGGAAGGTGGCAGGATAACGGTGAGAGCCAGGAAGGTTGCCCCTGGCCCTTCCGCAAGAAGGGCTGAGTTCGTGGAGATCTCGGTCAGTGATACGGGGCCGGGCATCCCACCGGAGGATTTGCCCCACATTTTTGAACGCTTCTGGCGCAAGGAGCCATCGCGTTCAAGGAGCACAGGCGGCTCCGGCCTCGGCCTCAGCATAGCCAGGAAGCTCGTGGAGGCTCACGGAGGCACCATAGAAGTGCAGAGCACGGTGGGCAAAGGGACCACCTTTACGGTGAGGATACCGGTGCAGGAAGCGGCGAATTAGCTAACACGGGGTTCAGCCGGGGCATCCTAAGGCTGGAGCAGGGAGAACTCAACCCTTCTTATGGCAGCAGCTACCGCGGGCTCTGTGGTGGCCTCACCGGTGTAGACCCAGACGGGCCTGAAGGGGTGGTAGGCTTCTCCAATTGCCCCCCTGTCCCTGACCCCGAGGAAGGCGTGGGAACAGCGGAAGCATCCCCTCAGGTCAACTCTGGCCCCAAGGGCCCGAAGGGCTTCCACCGCTTCCCCGGTCAGCCTGAGGGAAGCCTCGTCCCTGACCCCAACTGCCACGGTGTAACCTTCGGGGACGGAAGCCAGGTAATCCGCCAGCCTTCCCGATTCCTCTTCTGAGGCGAAAGTGTCAAAGGAGGCTGCACCCTTCACTTCCCCTTCCGGAGAGATCAGGACCACATTGTAGCCGCGCCTGTCGGGAGCCACATCTTTGCCCCTCACGTAGATGTGGATGAAATCTCCCACGTGCATTCCTGCGCTGCGGACCAGAATGCCATCGGGGGAGGGGAAGAGGCGGGAAAAGTGCAGGGTGAATTCGTTGAGTCCGTCCTTCAGCAGTCCCGGGGGGATGTAGGCTTCGCACTCCTGCCAGCCAGCTTTCAGGACAAAAGCGGCCAGCTTGCGCCCTCCCGCTTCTAACGCCATAACCTGACCATCGCGGGGCGAGAAAACCTCAAATTTCACCCTGTAAGCGCCGGCCCGGAGGGGGAGGAAGAGGCGGGCTTTCCGCCTCTGAACCC
>DAOUCW010000094.1:0-1635 GCA_034431695.1 Anaerolineae bacterium
GGGTGGGGAGGCGTTCAGGTTGATTTTGCAAAAAGCCTCGCCTGTGTTATACTAAAATTGCCCCTCCGGGGGCAATCTCCTTCAGGAGGAGGGTATATGTATCGCAGGAAGCTCCTTTTAGCCATTGCAGCCCTCACTGTCCTCACACTGCTGGCGGCCTGCGCTACCCCTACCCCCGTAGTGGTTGAGAAGCCCGTAATCAAAAAGATAAAGGCCGCTTTCATTTACGTAGGCCCCATTGGAGACTACGGATGGACCCACGCTCATGACGTCGGCCGCAAGTATGTCCAGGAGAAATTCAAGGACTGGCTTGAGACTGCCTACGCCGAATCCGTTCCCGAGGCCGACGCCGCCCGATACCTGGACCGCTTCGTGGTGGAAGAGAAAGCCGATGTGGTCTTCACCACTTCCTTCGGCTTCATGGATGCCACCATTGAGGCCGGCAAGAAGTATCCCGATAAGATCTTCTTCCACTGCTCCGGATACAAGAGGGCCAAGAACGTGGGCACCTATTTCGCCGAATTCTACCAGCTCTATTACCTCAACGGCCTCATGGCCGGAGCCCTCACCAAGACCGGGAAGGTCGGTTATGTGGCCGCTCACCCCATCCCTGAGGTCGTCCGCCACATTAACGCTTTCGCCCTGGGCGTCAAGGAAGTCAACCCCGATGCCAAGGTGGACGTCCGCTGGCTCTTCTCCTGGTATGATCCGGCTAAGGCCCGCGAAGCCGCCGAAGCCATGATCGCCGATGGGGTTGATGTCCTGGCCTTCACCGAGGACTCCCCGGCGGTGATCCAGCTGGGCGAGGAATACACTACCCAGAAGGGCAAGCCCATCTACACCTTCTCCCATTACAGCCCGATGCTCAGCTACGGCCCCAACTCCGCCGTGAGCGGCCAGCTCGTCCACTGGGAGAAGATCTACGAGGACATCCTCATGAAGGTCTACCTCGGCGTCTACAACAACCAGAACCTGGAGAATGTGGACTACTGGTGGATGCTCAGGGAGGGTGCCGTGGAGCTCGGCGCGAACTTCGGAGTTCCCATCAACCCCAAGTTTGAGGATGCCCTCAAGGCCAAGAAGGTGAAGGACCCCATCCTGGGTGAGATAAGCGTGTATGACCTGGTCTTCAAGCGCCTGGAGCAGATGAGTGAGCCCACCGTCCTCTTCGACCCCTTCACCGGACCCATCTATGACCAGGACGGCAAGCTCAGGATAGAGCCTGGCCGCCGCGCTTCCCACGACGAGCTCTGGACCATTGACTGGTTCGTGGACAACATCGTGGCCAAGATACCGAAGTAAACTTTGCCGCAAAAAGGGGGGTGCCCATTGGCGCCCCCCTTTAATTTGTTTCGGAGGGGAGCGTGAACTACCGTCGGCTAAAGCCGACGGCTTCATGCAGGCATGACCGGGCGTTCACCCGGCCCCTGCGGGCCCGTTCCAGGCCCAGCTTGAGTATCAACAAAGCGGAGTTCGTGTCACGATGAACGGAAAAATTGCAGTGCGGACATTCATGCCGGCGAACAGAGAGGTCTTTCGGCACAAAAGAACCACAATTTGCGCAAATCTGGCTTGTGCCGCCGGCAGGCACATAAACCACTTCCCTACCAGCCCTCCAAGCCTTGTAGGGAAGGA
>DAOUCW010000095.1:0-8061 GCA_034431695.1 Anaerolineae bacterium
GGCTGCGATCCATCCTACCCCGATGTCTGCATTCCTCCTCCACCGCCGGATCTGGACTGCAAAGATATACCATACAGGCGTTTCCGGGTCCTTCCCCCCGACCCTCACCACTTTGATTCGGATGGGGACGGGATAGGTTGCGAGAGGTGAGTTAAAAGCGGCGGTTCCTCTTCAAAGATCTGAGCATCTCCTCCAGCGGGAGCGTATTGATCACGTCCTTCGGCCCGGCCCAGCCGCGGCGAGCCATCGCCACCCCGAATTCCATGGCGTCGAGGCCGTAGAGGTTGTGGGCATCGCTGTCTATGGCCAGCTTGACCCCCATCTCCACAGCACGGCGTATGTAAACATCATCCAGGTCCAGCCTGTCCGGGGTTCCATCAACCTCTAAGATAGTGCCGGTCTCCCTGGCAACTCTGAGGACCTCGTCCATATCCACTGCGCTTTCCTCCCTCTGACCCAGGATGCGCCCCGAAGGATGCCCGATTATATCAACGTAGGGGTTGCGCATGGCATTTATGACCCTGGCCGTGATGCGTTCCCTGTCCTGCCTCAGGCCGGTGTGGACCGAAGCGATGACTATGTCAAGGGAAGCCAGCACCTCATCGGGGTAATCAAGGGAGCCATCGGCTCTTATTTCTACCTCTGCCCCCTGGAGGATCCTGAAATCAGTCCAGCGCCTGTTGAGCTCGTCAATGACGGCTCTCTGCTCCTTCAGCCTCTCGGGGGTGAGGCCCTTGGCAATGCCGAGGCCCTGGCTGTGATCGGATATCACCAGGTAGTGATAGCCGCGGCGGCGGGCTGCTTCGGCTATCTCCTCAATGGAGGAAGCGCCATCGCTCCAGTTCGTGTGGACGTGGAGATCGCCCTTTATGTCCGCAAGTTCCACGAGGCGCGGGAGCCTTCCCTCTCTGGCCGCTTCAATTTCCCCCCTGTTCTCCCGGAGCTCCGGCGGGATCCACTCGAGCCCGAGGATCCGGTAGACGTCTTCCTCTTCGGGGCAGAGGATTTCTTCCTCCCCCCTCTTGAAGCCGTATTCGCTCAGGCTGAGGCCCATATCCAGAGCCAATCCCCTCAGGGCCACATTGTGCTCCTTGGAGCCGGTAAAATACTGGAGGAGCGAGCCGTAGCGCTCAGGAGGCAGGACTCTGAGGTCCACCTGGAGGCCGTTGTGGAGGTAGACGGTGGATTTGGTCGGTCCTTTCATGGAGATTTCAGCCACCTGAGGCAGACGGATGAAGGCCTCTATGACCTCATCGGGTTTGTAAGAGGAGGCCAGGATGTCAATGTCTCCTACGGTTGCTTTCATCCGGCGCAGGCTTCCTGCGGCAGTTACTTTCAGGGCATGGGGGGTGGCATCCCTTAAGGCCTGGATTATCTCCCTTGCAACCGGAAGGGCCACGGCCAGGGGGATGCGCTCGGAGCGCCGGTAAAGGGCTTCAATTCCGGCCAGGATTTTGGCTTCCGATTTGACCCCGAGCCCCGGGAGGGTTCGGAGCTTGCCCTCTCTGGCGGCCCTCTCCAGTTCGGGGATGGAGGTTATCCCGAGTTTCTCCCAGACGAGCCTGGCGGTCTTGGGGCCCACCTCCGGGACCTGGAGCAGGCTCACCACCCCCGGCGGTATCTCCTCCTTCAGTTCCTCGTAGTAGCTCATCCTGCCGGTGCGGAGGAGTTCGTCCAATTTTTCCGCCAGGGATTTCCCCACTCCCGGTATCTCCTGAAGCTTGCCCTCCCTCCACACATCTTCAATGTCCCGGCCCAGGTATTCAATGTTATCGGCGGCCCGCCTGTAGGCCAGGGCCTTGTATACGATCTCGCCCTTTATCTCCAACATGTCGGCTATGCGGCGAAGGATCTCCGCCACCTCTTTGTTGGTCATCTGCGCACCCCAACGTTATAGTAGCGTCCCTTCCAGGCCAGGCCCTTTCCGGTCAAGGAGCACCTCACCGAGTTAACGATCATGAACAGGGTCAAAGCCACCGTCAGCCCGCTGAAGAGGGGCGTGAAGGAGGAAAGCCTGAAGCGGCGAGCCACCTTATAGTGCATTATCCACGCCAGAGCGATCTGGAAAGAGGGCACCCAGAAACTCAGGAAGTGGAATTCTTTGAAGGTCAGACTCTGGAAAACCTGGAAGTAAGGGTAAATGAACAGACACCAACCGGCAATGAAGTAGAGGGCGGCAGTCGTGAAGGAGTAATCCAGCGCCCCGAATATGCTCTTGGAAAGGCCATACCATATCTCCCGGAAACTCCGGTAGAAGCGCACCGAGACCAGGTCAGTCCCATCCATTATAGCAACTCGGCCTCCCGCTCTCTTAACCTCTCTGGCCAGGGCTATGTCGTCCACTATGTTGTCCCGGATGGCCTCGTAACCCCCAGCCCTGATGTAAGCCTCCCTTTTAACCAGCATGAAAGGGCCAAGGGCCATCGCTGCCCGGGGGTGAGGTATTGAATTCATGAGAGCGAGAGGCCAGAAGGCCAGCAAACCGAAGGGTATAACCGGAAGGAGCACTTTCTCCCAGAAGGACAGAGTAACTATGTGCGGTATTAGGCTCAGGAAATCCACCTCCTCCTCAATAGCCGCCCTCAGGGATGCTGATACGGAGTTTGAGGCATGAACGGTATCCGCATCGGTGAACAGGAGCCATTCCCCGTGGGCTAACTGGGAAAGCTGATGGCAGGCGTAATTCTTGCCTATCCACCCGGGAGGCAGGGGTTTCCCCCTGACCAGAGAGAGGGTCCTGTCCCTGGCGGCCATTTCCTCCACTATTGAGGCCGTCCTGTCGGAGGAATCATCATCCAGAACTATCACCTCCTTTGCGGGATAATCCTGAGCCAGGAGGGACGAGACGCACCTTTCAATGTTGCGCTCTTCGTTCCTGGCCGGGACCAGTATTGAAACCGGTGGCAATTCTGGAGGTAGAGGGCCTTCAGCCGGAGGCTTGCGGATCGAACGGAGGTTGTTCTGGAGGTTGAAGAAGACCAGAAGGATCAGCAGCGTGATGACCGTCTGGTAAAGGGCCAGCATAGCCCTGACCCTCAACGATTGATGAAACTTCTGGGCTCAAACCAGCCACTTTTCTGGCGTATTGCAGTCTCGTGGGGGCGGTCCAGGATCTTCTTGAAGGCCAGGACTATCATCAATCCCACGATCTTGAACCACTCCCCCAGAGGAACCCAGATCAGGGCCAGGGCCACCATGGAGCCCAGGCCAACCCCGGCGCTGACGTTGAAGTTGCGGGTTATGAGCCAGGCGATCCCGAAGAGGAGGCCCCCTAACAATATAGCCTGAGGGATAACGTTGAGGAGGAAGCCCAGGGCTACCGAAATCCCCTTGCCTCCTCTTCCCTTCAGGAAGATGGGGAAACCGTGTCCGAGGATTGCGGCCAGGCCGGCCAGGTAAATTATGTTCTCATTCGGGGTGAAATGAAGGGCTAACCTGTAAGTGACCAGCCCTTTGGAGAGGTCCAGCAGGCCTGCCACAATGCCGGGGAGAGGGCCGGCGAGATGCCAGACATTCCTCGCTCCCACATTCCCCTCCCCGTTGTAGCGCGCGTCTTTGCCCGCGGTGATGCGAGCGACGATGTAGGAGAAGGGGATTGAGCCGATAAGGTAGGATAAAGCCAGAACCAAAGCTATGCTCTCCATAATCATCGCCTCCTCAACCTGGGTTTCACCTAATAATAACACCTGAAAGCGGAGAACGGCAAACGCACTGGAGCCAGGACCTTTTTCCTATTTTGAAGTCGCATTACACGATGGTATACTTTAACTGCGATGGGTGAGATCGTAGAGGCTGAAGGGCTCACCAAGCATTTTGATTCCCTGGTGGCGGTGGAGGGAGTGACTTTCCGGCTCCAAGAGGGAGAGATTCTGGCCCTTCTCGGGCCGAATGGGGCCGGGAAGACCACGACCGTCCGCATGCTCGCTTCCGTCCTGGCCCCCACAGCCGGGACAGCCCGGGTAGCCGGATACGATGTGGTTAAACAGGCGCGGGAGGTCAGGCGATCGGTTGGGCTTCTCACCGAATTCCCGGCCCTTTACCTCAGGATGTCGGCCGACGAATATCTGGATTTCTTCGGCAAGCTCTACAGGGTTCCTCCCAGGGAGTTGAACCGCCGGAAGGACCTGCTGCTGGAGCGGTTCGGGCTTGCCGGGGTGAGGAAGAGGCGCATCGGGGAATATTCCAAGGGGATGCGCCAGAAACTGGCCCTGGTCAGGGCTATGATTCACGACCCCCTCGTCCTCTTCCTGGATGAGCCGACATCGGCCATGGACCCTCACAGCGCCAGGGTGGTCAGGGAGGCCATAATGGAGCTCAGGAAGGAGAAGCGCACCGCCATCATCTGCACCCACAACCTCTTTGAAGCCCAGGCCCTCGCCGATCGTATAGCCATAATCAGCAGGGGGCGAATTATAGCCCTCGGGACTTTTGAAGAGCTCCGCAGGCTCTACCTCGGTTCCCCGATCCTGGAACTGAGGCTCGCTCGCCCGCATGAGGGAGCAGCTGAGCTGGTCGGGCGCTTCGCCAGAGTGGAGGAAGCGGGCGATTGTTTCATCCGTTACAGGGCCGAGGACCCGGCTTCGGTCAATCCCCTCATAGTTAAGGCCCTTACAGAAGCGGGGGCAGAAATCCTTTACCTCCAGGAAATACCCGTTACCCTGGAGGAAGTTTACCTGAGGATTGTCCAGTGAGTTCGCTCTCGGCCATTTTGACCCTGGTTTCCAAAGAGCTCAAAGATTCCCTGCGGGACTGGCGCATAGTCACGCCGATTGCGATCCTGACCTTTTTCTTCCCCTGGCTCATGGACATAACGGCCCAGCTGGCCATGGATTTCGTAACCCGCTACGGTGCCCACATCATAGCCGAAAGGATATACCCTTTCCTCCTCATGGTGGTGGGCTTCTTCCCCATCACTTTTTCCCTGGTTATAGCTCTGGAGTCCTTCGTCGGGGAAAAGGAAAGGCTGACCCTGGAGCCCCTCCTGGCTTCGCCCCTTTCGGACCTGGAGCTTTTCCTGGGGAAGTTTCTGGCCTCCCTGCTCCTGCCCTGCGTGGCCAGTTTCATCGGGATCACCGTCTACGTCATCGGCCTGCACTTCTCCACCGGCTATTTCCCTCCCCCCTCCCTCCTGGTCCAGATCCTGCTCCTCACCTTTTCCGAAGCCCTTGTCATGGTAGCGGGAGCGGTGGTTGTCTCCCACAATGCCACCAGCGTGAGGGCGGCCAACCTTCTGGCAAGCTTCATCATCGTGCCCATGACCCTGGTCGTTCAGGGCGTGAGCATTGCCATGTTCTGGGCCAACTACAATATCCTTTACCTGGCCGTGGTCGGGATGTTAGTGGTTACGGTCATGCTCATAAGGATGGGGCTGGCCCTTTTCAACCGGGAGCACCTCCTCACCACCCAGATTGAGAGGTTTGATGTGAGGGGATGGTGGGGAGTTTTCTCATCATTGTTCCTGAGACGTCCGGGGAAAAAGGGTGGGCGTTTCTCCCTGCCTGGTTTCTACCGGAGCGAACTGGGGCTCATCCTGGCCGATCTCAAACTTCCCTTAGCCTTTGTAGTGGGCATGGCTCTGGCCGGCTTAGCAGGAGGGGGCCTGGTTGCCATGCTTTACCCATACCCCGAATTGATACTCCCGGAGAACATTGATTTCAACAGGCTCAAGGGCATGTCCTGGGGGTTTCTGCCACCACTTCAGACTCATGCGATCTTCTTCCACAATTTGAGAGCTCTGACCCTCTCCTCCCTCCTGTCCATAATAACCCTCGGGGTTATGCCTTCGCTGGTGGCGATCCTGAACATGGGGCTTGTGGGTTTCATCGGCGCTGAGATCGCTATACTGGGGCAAAATCCTCTGCTCTTTGCTGCTTTCATCCTCCCCCATGGGATCTTTGAGATCCCGGCCGCTTTCCTGACGGTAGCGGCTGCTCTGAGGATAGGAGCTATTCCCGTATCGCCCGGGGTTAAGGGGAAATTCAGGGAATCACTTCTGATGGCCATAGCCGATTGGGTCAAGGTTCTGCTCTTCGTTGCCATACCTTTGCTTCTGATAGCGGCTTTTGTGGAAGCGAACTTAACCCCTCTGGTGGTGAAGTGGTTTTATGGGTGAGAAAGCCCGGCTCGTGTTCCTGGGGTCAGCGGCCTCCCTGGCTTCGGCCGCGGCGGATAGCTTCTACATGGCTCTGGTTGAGCCGGACGGTAGTTTCTTCCTGCTGGATTGCGGCGGCAGTCCCCTCCACAAACTGCTGAAATTCGGCCTTGAGCCATCCCTGCTCAGGGGCGTTCTCCTTTCCCACCACCACCCCGATCACCTCTACGGCCTGCCCTACCTCGTCCAGGGGCTGTGGCTCCTCGGGCGCAGGAAACCCCTCCCCATCTGGGCCCTCCCGGAAGGATGCGAAACGGTCAGGAAGCTCATGGAGGCGTGGGACTGGTCGGATTTCAGGGATTTCTGCGGTGTGGAATGCTTACCCGTTGAAGCGAGGGAAATGGCGGAGGTTTTCGAGGACGAATTCTTTGAAGTTGTGGCTTCCCCCGTGGACCACCTCATCCCCACGCTGGCCTTCAGGGTCCGGTCAAAGGTTTCGGGAAAGGCAGTGGTTTGCTCGGGGGATACGGCGCCGAGCGAGAAGGTGGTGAGGCTGGCAGAAGGGGCTTCCATCCTGGTGCACGAAAGCACAGGCCTCTACCCCGGCCATTCCTCGGCTTACCAGGCCGGAGAGGTGGCCAGGAAGAGCGGTGTTGCTCTCCTCATCCTGGCCCACTTCAACCCCTTCGCCGACCCGGAGGAGATGCTCAGGGAAGCTGAGAAGGCGTTCGGTGGGCCTGTAAGGCTTGCCGCTGATGGTGATATCTACGAGTTCTGATTCACCGGCCCCACCAGTCCAGCACGTGCTCGCTGACGAAGTCGTAGCGGAATTCCAGATTCCCCAGGATTTCGGGCGCGAGCGGCTTTTGCTCGGAGCCATCGGCTTTCATCACGTAAATTTCCCACCTCCCTCCCCGGTCGGTGAGGAAGGCAATGTAATTTCCGTCAGGGGACCAGGCGGGGGCCACGCTGTTATAGGGCTTCTCCAGGATGCTGGGGGCAGTTAGCCTTGTCCTCCCTGTGCCGTCCGCATTGATGACGTATATCTCCCAGTGGTCGTGCTGGCGGTGCATGAAGGCCAGGCGCTTGCCATCAGGGGACCAAACCGGGTAAGTATCGCCGGGGTTATCGGTCAGGCTGCAGGCTCTGGTCCCATCGGCTGAGACCACGTTGATCCCCCTGTCTCCGTCGTAAGCTATGAGCCGGCCATCGGGAGACCAGGAGGGGGAGAAGCTGTGCTCATCGCAGGGGAGTTCGTAGAAGTAGCCCGAAGCTGGCTCCACGATCCCAAGCTTCCAGAAATAGTCGGGCGGGATGGTGAAGCACCGGCCGAAGAAGCATCTGGTTTCCTCGGGCTTCCCCCCGTGCTGGCGTGTGAAGACAATTTTACCACCATCGGGGGACCAGTCGGGAGACTTTGCCTGAGGGTGGATGAAGACAGGCCACTCCTGAAGGGTGCGCAGGTCCAGAACCCATATCCCCTTGCGGTCCCCCTCCCACCGGGCGAAGGCGAGGCGGTTGCCATCGGGGGAGAAGGCAGGGTCCATGCCCGTGGTGACCCTGCTGAGGGTCATATTTGAGAGGTCAAGGATGTATATGTCGCCTCCGCTGGAGAGCTGAAAGGCGAGTTTGCCGGTGAAAGCAGGTGCCGATGTCGGGGTGGGTGTGGGGGATGGAGGAGGAGGCGGGGTCTCCACCACAGGTATGGATTCCATGGGACCGGGGAAGTCAAGGTAGTAGGCGGCTGCCCAGCCTTCCAGCCCCCCTTCGGTGACGACCCTGAACCAGAACCCCCTTTCGTCCCTGCCTGTAACCTTAACCTTCTGCTGGTATTCCAGCCCGGCCAGGACCGGGTAGGCAGTATCGGGGCCTGCGCGGAGGGCCAGGCTTTTTACCTTGACGACCGCTACTGGCTCGGGCGTCGGAGTGAGGGTTGGGGTGGGAGTTGCGGTCGGAGTTGGCGTGGGAGT
>DAOUCW010000096.1:0-6495 GCA_034431695.1 Anaerolineae bacterium
CCCCCAGGCCCCCTGGGGGCTCAGCCCCCTCCACCTCCTTTTCGGGGGAACCAGGGCCAGCAAGCTTAAAGCGAATGGGGAGGGAAAAATGCGCGCGGTAGTGCAGAGGGTGAAGAAGGCCTCGGTTCAGGTGAATGGGGAAACCGTTGGAGCCATCGGCAGAGGCTTCGTGGTTCTGATCGCGGTCAAAAAGGGCGATACAGAGGAGCATGCCCGCTGGATGGCCCACAAGATCGCCAACCTGAGAGTTTTCCCCGATGAAGCCGGTAAATTCAACCTCTCCCTCCTGGATGTAAAGGGAGAAGCCCTCGTCGTCTCCCAGTTCACCCTCTACGGCGATATCCGCAGGGGCTTCAGGCCGAGCTTCTCCGATGCCGCTCCCCCCGAAGAGGCCGAACCCCTCATTGAGAAATTCATCCAGGCCCTGAAAGAAGAGGGGGTTCCGGTCCAGAGCGGAATCTTCGGAGCCATGATGCTGGTGGAAATCCACAACGATGGGCCGGTTACGATAATCCTGGATAAGGATTAATGCCAGTAAAACTCCCTGGGCCTGCTTATCGGACTGAGGGCCAGTATCTCAGTCCGGCCATCGGGGGTGACGCGCTTCTGGACGATTGTAACGTCCCACCGGAAAAGCCTGGGGGAAGCCTCGGCCGGAGGGGCAAGGCGAGAGGGCAGAAGGAGGCTTGTGGCCTGGGTCCAGAAGCTTTCTTCTCCGCTCCAGTCCTCACTGTTCCTGTCCTTATACCTCACCCTGACCACAAACCACTCGTCCTCCTCAAGGGTGTAAAGGCTTGTCCAGCTCAGGACGATCCTGGCCTCGGGACCTCTGTAGATCGCTCCATCGCTCGGGGTGAGGAGAACGGGCTCGGGGTATTCAGGCAATTCCTCCGGGCCTCCTATCGGAAGCGGTGAAGGGGCAGGAGTAGGGGTGATCTCCGGGATTATCAGGACTTCTCCCTCTCTCAGGGCCCTCGGCTCGGGGATGCGGTTGGCCTCCATCAGGGCTTTGACCGGAACCCTGAACATTACGGCTATGTCTATCAGGCTCTGGCCCTTCTGGACGGTATAGGTCAAAGGCTGGGTTGAAGCCACGGCTGTGGAAGGGGTCGGAGTTACCGGGATCAGCAACTTCTCGCCTTCCCAGATGAGGTCGGGGCTCTGGAGGTTGTTGGCTTTGACGATGGCCTCCACAGTGGTGCCGTAACGGGCAGCGATGGCCAGCAGGCCCTCGTTCGGTTGCACTATATGGATTATGTAGGCCGGCGTTGGGGTAGGAGTGGGAAGAGGCTGGATGAAGGGAGTTGGATAGGGCGTGGAAGTGGGGGTCGGAGTGAGCGTTGAGGTTGGCGATGGCTGCGGGGTGGCTTTTGCCAGTTGCAGCGAAGGACGCAGGGGCTTGAGGAACCATGCCCCTATGAGGGCGGCGATCAGGAGAACCACTGCCAGATCGGGCCAGGGTATGGAAAAGGAACGGCCATCAAGGGGTGCGCCGCACATGAAGCAATCCCTGGCATGGAGGGACACCTTTGCCCCGCAACGGGGGCAAACTCTGATCCTGGGCTGAGGCAGGGCATTGCCGCAGTGGGGGCATCTCGCCGCTTTATTCTCCACCTCTTCGCCGCATACCGGGCACCTCATAGCATCGCTCCCCTGGTGCTTTTCGTCAGGGAACAAAGTCAAGTTTCTTCCTCCGCATTGAGACGCTCTGAGCCAGGCCTTCGCCCGCAAGGAAAGTCAGCAGAGCGCTCCCCCCCGAACTTATGAAGGGCAATGGTATCCCTGTGACCGGCATGAGTCCCAGGTTCATGCCGACGTTCACCATCACCTGGAAGAGGATTATCGCTCCAACTCCTGTGGCAATGAGCGCTCCGAACCTGTCCTTTGCCCTTGAGGCGATCAGGAACAGGCGCCATATCACGAGCAGGAAGAGGGCGAGCACGAGGAGCGCTCCCATGAAGCCCAGCTCCTCCCCTATTACCGAGAAAATGAAATCGGTGTGGCGGACTCTGAGGAACTGGAGCTGGCTCTGGCTTCCTCTGGCGAAACCTTTCCCGAAAAATCCCCCCGAGCCGAGGCCTATGATGGCCTGGTGCAGGTTGTAGCTTGCCGTCGGGTCCAGGTTAGGGTTGAGGAAGAGGAGGATGCGCTTGCGCATGTAATCTTTGAGGGAAAACCAGATGAGGGGGGACATGAGCAGGCCCGTCAACCCCAGGATACCCAGGTGGCTCAACCTCGCTCCTGCCTGCCAGGCCAGGGCGAGCCAGACAACTCCCAAGACTATCGCCGTTCCGAGGTCGGGCTGTAGGTAGATGAGCAGGGCGGGTATGGCCGTGATCGCTATTGAGAGGAGGAGGAAACGGAATGACTTTACTTTTTCCCCAAGCCCGGCAAAATATGAGGCGAGGGTGAGCAGGATGAGGATCTTGGCCGGTTCCGAAGGCTGGAAGGTGATAGGCCCAAGCTCAAGCCAGCGTTGAGCCCCGTAGATGCTTTTCCCCTTGAAGAGCACTGCCACAAGCATGAGGAGGGCTACTGCGTAGAAGGGCCAGCGGAAATATTCCAGGATGCTGTAATCCAGTGCGGCCAGAACGAACATCAAACCCAGGCCGGCGATTCCGTAAATAATCTGCTGGATGTGGAGCCTCTCCAGCCCTTCCACCCCCCTTGTGGCGCTGTAGACCATGGCGAAGCCGGTGGACATGAGGAGCAGGGTGGCTGCGAGAAGCCAGAAGTCAAAATCACGCCATTTAACCATGCTCGGCTTTCCTCTTCACCCCCTTTATCGGGATGGTGGCTACGAGCTGGCTGCTCTTTTCCCCCACTTCCAGGCTCAACCTGGCCCTTTCCCTGTCCACCTCCAGGTATTTCCCCACCGAGGAGAGGAGGGCTTCCCGCAGTTCTTCCATTATCCCAGGGGATACCTGAATTCGGTCCTGGATGAGCATCCTCTTCAGCCTCTCTCTGGCGAGCTCCCGGCTGTTTCCGGATTGACCCAGCTTGAAGAGTTTCATTTTCCCCCCTTACCTGCGACGGAACCATCGGCTCATTACATTCAGAAGCCCTTCCTTTCCCCTGAGGGTGGGGAAGGGGACCTCCTCTCCCATGAGCCTGCGAGCCATGTCTTTTATAGCCTGACCGGAAGGGGATGAAGTGTTCAGGACTATGGGAACCCCTTTGTTGGTGGCTACTATGACTCCCGGGTCCTCGGGGATCACCCCCACGAGGGGTATGGCCAGGATTTCCAGCACATCTTCCACCGAGAGCATATCCCCTCGTTCCACCATTTCGGGTTTGACCCGGTTTATGGCCAGCTTCACGGATTCCTTCCCGGCGGCTTCCACAAGGCCTATGACCCTGTCGGCGTCGCGGACGGCTGCCACCTCCGGCGTTGTCACGACGATCACCTCATCGGCCGGGGCGAGGGCGGTCCGGAAACCGTGCTCTATTCCTGCCGGTGAGTCCACCAGGACGAAGGAGAATTCCAGGCGCAGTTCCTCGCATATCCTGACCATATCGGCAGGCTGCACGGCTGTCTTGTCTCTGGTCTGCGCTGCCGGCAGAAGGAAGAGGTTGCTCAACCTTTTGTCCCGGATGAGGGCCTGGCGCAACCGACATCTCCCCTCGGCCACGTCCACCAGATCGTAGACAATGCGGTTTTCAAGGCCCAGCATTACATCCAGGTTCCTGAGGCCTATATCGGCATCTACAGCGACAACCTGCTGGCCGGCCATGGCCAGGGCAGTGGCCAGATTTGCGGTTATCGTCGTCTTTCCAACCCCTCCCTTCCCCGATGTTATGGTTATAACTCTTGACTCCATTCTCAAAGCCTCCACCTCGGCCGATAGGGGAAAACAGGCTAAAAACTTTTCCCCGCTGAGGATGCACGGATAAGTTTTAGCTGCTGGCCTCACTGCCGGCGGCGGGAGACGACCCGGAGTCATCCAGATCGACTTCAAAGCTTTCCACGTAGAACTCCCTTCCTCCGGTCACCTGGAGGTGGGGGCTACCGCACTTCGGGCAGCCCTCAGGCAGGGGGAGACCGGCTTCAAACTGGTATCCGCAGTCCAGGCAGAGGGCCTGACCTTTCCGGCGGTGGAAGATGAGCTTCGCCCCTTCCGCTATCGTCCCCTGGCTCAGGATATCAAAGTAGAACTGCACCGAGTCGTCCACGTAGCTGCTCAGTTCGCCTATGACGATGTCTATTGCCAGGATGCGCTTTGCCTTTATTTTCTCCGCTTCCTCAAGGACCAGGCTCAGGAGTCCCTGGGTAACCCCCAGCTCGTGCATTCACTTCACCTTGCGGGTGTAATCGGGCAGGAGGATCGGGGATTCAACTTTGGGTTCAATCCCTGCCTCCTTCAGTTCCTTTATCCACTGCCGGACGTGGTCCAGCGTCAGGCGGCCGAGTTTGACCTCTTTGCTCCGCAG
Organism: Anaerolineae bacterium; assembly: GCA_034431695.1. Lineage (GTDB taxonomy): Bacteria > Chloroflexota > Anaerolineae > SpSt-600 > SpSt-600 > SpSt-600. Next base: position 4,432 of record DAOUCW010000096.1, read on the forward strand.
GGCAGCGGAAGTCCCTGCCCTCCTCCCGAAGACCAGGACATCCAGCAGGGAATTGCCCATGAGCCTGTTGCGGCCGTGCACCCCTCCCGTCACTTCCCCGGCGGCGAAGAGGTTCGGCACCACGGTAGAGCCATCGGGGTTATACTGGAGGCCGCCGTTCTGGTAGTGGAGGGTGGGGTAGACCAGGATGGGTTCCTTCGTGATGTCAATTCCGAAGCGCTTGAACTGGCGGACCATGGCCGGAAGTTCCCGCTGGATGGTCCCGGGGCCGTGCAGGATATCAATCATGGGGGAGTCAAGCCATACCCCATACATCCCGCTCGGGGTTCTTACCCCCTTCTTCCTCTCCACGCACTCCCTTATTATCGCTGCCGACTCCACGTCCCTCGGCTCCCTGGGGAAGACGAACTGTTCCCCGTCCACGTTCAGGACCTGCGCGCCAAGGCCGCGCACCTTTTCCGTCACCAGAAGCCCCACCAGTTGCTCGGGGTAGGCTGCTCCGGTGGGGTGATACTGCATGGTGTCAAGGTATATGAGGGGGACACCGGCCCTGTAGCCTATGACCAGGCCGTCGGCGGTGGCGCCGTAGTGGTTTGTGGTGGGGAAGCCCTGGTAGTGGAGGCGGCCGCTTCCCCCCGTTGCCAGGACGGTGCACTTCGCCCTGACCACCAGGTGCTCTCCGGTTTCCAGGTTCAGGAGGATGGCGCCCGCGCACTGGCCGTTTTCGTCCAGTATTAGCTCAATGGCCGGGGAGAACTCCAGCACCCTTATGTCGGGGTAGCGGTTGCGGACCTCATCCCTGAGGGTGCGCATGATTTCGGCGCCTGAGTAGTCCCTGGCGGAGTGCATCCTCTTGCGGGAGGTGCCTCCACCGTGCTGGGTCCGCATCGTGCCATCGGGTTCTTTATCAAACATCATGCCCAGGTCCTCAAGCCATTTTATGATGAAGGGGGCATCCATCACCAGTGCTTCCACCAGGTCCGGAATATTGACGAAGTGGCCTCCTCCGACCACGTCCAGGTAGTGGATGGCTGGGGAGTCGTTGGGTTTATCGGCGGCCTGGATTCCCCCCTGGGCCATCATGGTGTTGGCATCGCCGAAGCGCAGCTTGGTGGCCAATAGCACTTTAGCCCCGTGCTCCTGGGCCATCAGAGCGGCGGCAGCTCCAGCTCCTCCTCCCCCAATGACCAGAACATCCGTCTCGTAATCCACTTCCGAAAGGTCAAACTTATCGGGATCAATCCGTGGCTTGCCTTCCATGACATCGGCCAGTTCAAGGGGCATGCGCTGCCCCTTGCTGACCCCCACCCGGATCGGCCGCATTTTGTCTTCAATGTAATCGGGGTGGAACTTGCGCAGGATTTCCTCTTTCTCCTTGGGGCTCATGGGCGGGAAATCGTTGTGCAACCGGTATGGCCTCGTGGCTTCTACTTTCTTGATGGATTCCCGCATCTCAGGCGTGTAGCTCATATGGACCTCCTTCGCCTTGCTACAGGTTTATTATAACTCCATCTCCCTTCCAAGCCGAATCAGCCATCCCTTGCTGCCTCCACCTCCTTCTCCGCCAGCTCCCACAGTGCCTCAAAAGCCGAGTCACGGACCCCTGCATCTTCATCCTCCAAAGCTGAGGTCAGTGCTTCTATCACTTGAGGCTCTGCCTTTCCGAGTTTTCCAAGGGCCAGGGCTGCGCTGATGCGCATCCCTGCGCTTTCATCCTTCAAAGCCGAAGTCAATGCTTCTATAACCTCTGGTTCTGCTTTTCCAAGTATCCCAAGGGCCAGGGCTGCACTGATGCGCACTTCTGCATCTTCATCCTTCAAAGCCGAAGTCAGTGCTTCTATAATCTCTGGCTCTACCTCTCCAAGTATCCTAAGGGCCCAGGCTGCACTAATGCGCACCCCTGGGTCTTTATCCTTCAAAGCTGAGGTCAGAGCTTCTATAACCCCTGGCTCTGCCTTTCCGAGTATCCCAAGGGCCAGGGTTGTGCTGATGCGCACCCTTACGTCTTCATCCTTCAAAGCCGAAGTCAGTGCTTCTATAATCTCTGGCTCTACCTCTCCAAGT
>DAOUCW010000097.1:0-8815 GCA_034431695.1 Anaerolineae bacterium
GACAGGGGCCCCCATCCCTGAAGCCAGCGGCCGCATACATACCTCCACAGCCACAGTGGCCGTCCTCCCCCAGGTTGACGATGTGGAAGTTCACATAGACCCGGAGGACCTGGAGATTGACGTATACAGGTCGTCAGGGCCGGGCGGCCAGCACATGCAGAAGAATGCCACGGCCGTCCGGATAACCCACATCCCTACCGGGATAACGGTCTCGTGCGAGAGCGAACGCTCCCAGCACCAGAACAAAGAGCGAGCCCTGGCCATCCTGCGGGCCAAGCTCTACGAAATGGAACAGCGCAAAGTTAAGGAGCAGATTGACCAGGAACGCCGCAAGCAGGTTGGAACGGGCGAGCGCAGTGAGAAAATACGCACTTACAACTTTCCCCAGAACAGGGTGACCGATCACCGCATCGGCCTCACTTCCTACAGGCTCGGCGAGATCCTGGATGGCGAGCTTGATGAGTTCATAGAAGCGCTCGCCGCCGAGGAACAGGCCCGCAAGCTGGAGGAGATGGCTTCCTGAGATCTTTACCGCTTCTGGGCTATCGCTTCCTTGGCCATAGCGATGAATTCATCTATGTCCTTTGGTCCCAGGTCCTCCCCTGAGCGAAGCCTCACGGCCACTTTCTCTTCTTTCACCTCCCGGTCGCCCACGATGAGCATGTAAGGGATCTTCTCTAACTGGGCCTGGCGTATCTTGGCCTGCATCCTTTCGGAGCCATCGTCCACCTCAACTCGGAGCCCCTCCTCGCGCAACCGGGCAGCAACCCTGTAAGCGTATTCGTTGTGGCGTTCCGTAATGGGTATAATGCGCACCTGGACGGGGGAGAGCCAGACCGGGAAAGCTCCGGCGTAATGTTCAATAAGCACACCGAAGAAGCGCTCCATGGAGCCCAGGAGAGCCCTGTGGATCATGTAAGGGCGGTGCTCCCTGCCATCAGGACCCACGTAGGTGAGATCGAAGCGTTCCGGGATGTTGAAGTCAAACTGGATCGTGGTGCACTGCCAGGCTCTTCCCAGGGCATCCTTTATCTTGATGTCAATCTTCGGGCCGTAAAAGACGGCTTCCCCTTCTTCCCTCCGGTAGGAGAGGCCCCGCGCTTCCAGAGCTTTGATGAGGGCACCCTCGGCCATCTCCCACATCTCATCGCTCCCGATGTATTTCTCGGGATGCTGGGGGTCGCGGACGGACAGGGCTATATCGTATTCGTGGAAGCCGAAGGCTCCCAGGAGGCGCATCGTCAGGTCAAGGCATCCGAGGATCTCGCCTTCAACCTGCTCTGGAGTGCAGAAGATGTGGGCATCGTCCTGGGTGAAGCCGCGCACCCTCAGGAGGCCGTGGAGGACCCCCGAGCGCTCGTAGCGGTAGACGGTGCCTAATTCGGCCCAGCGGAGGGGCAGTTCCCGGTAGCTGCGGCGGCGTGATTTGTAAATCATGATGTGGAAGGGGCAGTTCATCGGCTTTATGTAGTAGTCCTGCCCCTCAATGTCCATCGGGGAATACATGTTTTCCCGGTAAAAGCTGAGGTGGCCGCTGGTCTCCCAGAGCCAGCTCCTCCCTATGTGGGGGGTGAAGACGAACTGATAGCCGGCTTTCAGGTGCTCCTGGCGCCAGAATTCTTCAATGAGGTATCTTATCAGGCCTCCTTTGGGGTGCCAAAGGACGAGGCCTGCGCCAAGCTCTGGGTGTATGCTGAAGAGGTCCAGGTCCTTGCCCAGGCGTCGGTGGTCGCGCCTCTCCACCTCTTCCAGCCAGCTCAGATACTTCTCCAGCTCCTCCCGCGTGGGCCAGACCGTCCCGTAAATGCGCTGGAGCTGGGGGCGGCGTTCGTCTCCTCTCCAGTAGGCTCCGGCAACGCTCAGGAGCTTGAAGCCGTCTTCGGGGATCTGGCCTGTGTGCTCAAGGTGCGGACCCCGGCACAGGTCGGTGAAGGTGTCCTGGGTGTAGATGGTTATGACTTCATCCGGGGGCATTTCCTGGATGAGTTCGAGCTTGTATGGCTGGTCTTTGAAAAGCTCAAGAGCTTCCTCGCGGGATATTTCCCGCCGGATGAAAGGATGGCGACCCCTTATGATTTTGCGCATTTCCTCTTCTATTGCCCTCAAGTCCTCGGGGGTGAGCGCTCTCGGGAGGTCAAAGTCGTAGTAGAAGCCGTTTTCTATGGCCGGCCCTATCCCGAGTTTCGCTTCGGGGAATAACTTGAGGACGGCCTCAGCCATTACGTGGGAAGTGGAGTGCCTGAGCTTTTCCAGTTCCTTCTCGTCCATAGCCTTTCCCTCCTTTTTAAGGGTAACAAAAAACCTCCCGCCTTTTGGGGCGAGAGGTTTTTCTCCCGCGGTTCCACCCAAATTCTGCCCCGGCATGAGCCAGGACAGCTCTCATTGGCCGGTAACGGATGGCCTCCGGGGCTCCATACTGGCGAAAGGCCCTGCCTTTCGCGTTCCGGAGCCCAGCTCACGGGTGGTTTTCCCCGGGCCGGTAGTGAGGGGAGCTTGCAGCCCCGACTCCCCCTCTCTGGCACTCTGCACCCGGGTACTCGTCCCGGTCATCGCTTTGTTTAAAATATACAGCTTTTCCGAGGACTTGTCAAACCGCGGAGAGGGCGTTTACAGCTTCGCCTTGCCTGAGTCCGGAATCCCTCTGCAGTCCGGCCGATCTCAGGCCCGGAGGCCGGGGCAGGGAAATTTGCGCAATCGGATGAAGCGCGGTATAATCTTAGAAAATTCAGGCCCAGTGAAGGGCCTGCCGAAGGAGGAGGGTTATGAAAAGGTCAGTCTGGCTCCTGAGTATTCTCATTGTGCTCAGCCTCGCAGCCGCATCGTGCGCCCCCAAGCCTGGAGTCATCAAGATAGGGCTCAACGCCGAGCTCACAGGAGGAATTCCTGTAGTGGGCCAGTCCTGCAAGAACGCAGCCGAACTCTTCGTCGAGGAGGTCAACAAGGCTGGGGGCATAGAGGTGGGAGGCCGCAAGTATACTATCCAGCTCCTCATTGAGGACAATGAGGATAAGGCCGAATCGGCTGCCGCTGCTGCCCTCAAGCTCCACACCGCAGGAGTCCTCCTCATGATAGGCCCCAACGCCAGCCGCAACGCCATCCCCGCCTCCGAAGTGGCCGAAGCCAACAAAATGCCCATGATCAGCCCCTGGTCCACCAACCCCAAGACCACTATTGACCCCAAGACCGGAGCACCCAAGAAGTATGTTTTCAGGGCCTGCTTCATTGACGATTTCCAGGGCGTTGTGGCGGCCAAGCTCGCTGTGGAACTGGGGGTGAAGAAACCTGCCGTCCTCTTTGACGTGGCCTCCGAATACAACAAGGGGATCGCCGAGGTCTTCAAGAAGACGATGGAACAGCTGGGCTATCCGGTGGTTGCTTACGAGACTTACACCACAGGCGATAAGGATTTCTCGGCCCAGCTCACCAAGATCGTGAACTCTGGAGCCGATGGCCTCTTCCTCCCCAACTATTACTCCGAGGTGCCCCTCCAGGTCCAGCAGGCGAGGAAGCTTGGCTTCAAGGGCGTGATCTTCGGGAGCGACTCCTGGGGGAACCTGGAGCTCATTGACCTCTGCGGCCCCGATTGCGATGGTCTCTTCTTCACCACCCACTATGCCCCGGACATCGCCACTCCCAAGGCCCAGGCCTTCATAAAGGCCTATACGGCCAAATACGGCAAGACCCCGGACGACGTAGCCGCTCTGACCTACGATGCCTTCGGCCTTGCGGTTACGGCTATCAAGCAGGCTGGTAAGATTGACCGGGAGGCCGTGGTGGAAGCCCTCAGGAACATCAAGGAGTATGAGGGCGTGACCGGGGTCATGCAGTATAAGGGCACCGGCGACCCCATAAAGAGCGCCGTCGTCCTCAAGGTGGATGTTCCGGGGAAGAAGTTCACCTATTACACTACTGCCAAGCCGTAAAGCTCAACCTTTAATTCGAAAACTCAGGGCGGGGGTGGGCCTGGAGCTCGCCCCCGCCTGATAATGGAGGGGCCATGCAAGCGTTCCTGCAGCAGATCCTCAATGCGCTTCAGTTGGGAAGTGTTTACGCTCTCATCGCCCTGGGTTATTCAATGGTCTACGGCATAATCACCCTCATAAACTTCGCCCACGGCGATATCTTCATGGTGAGCACTTACGTGGCCTTCTTCGTGGGCTCAGCCCTGATGGCTTACGCGCTCAAGCTTCCGGGCATAATCACGTTCCTCTTGACAATGCTGGCCTCCATGTTCTTCACCGCGCTCCTGGCGGTGACGATAGAGCGTTTCGCTTACAGGCCACTGCGCAAAGCTCCGAGGGTATCGGCGGTTATAACTGCGCTCGGGGTTGGGCTCTTCCTTGAGAACTTCACCCTGGCCACCATAGGCCCTCACCCTCGCTTCCTCCCACCCATAATCCCCATCAAGCGCTTCACCATCGGCGGAATCGCTACCTCCAACATTCAGCTCATCATAATCTTCGTCTCGGCCATCGTGATGCTCCTGCTTGACACCATTGTCCGGCGCACGATGGTGGGGATGGCGATGCGGGCCATCTCCTGGGATAAGTTCACGGTGCCCCTCATGGGGGTCCCGATGGATCGGATTATTTCCATTACCTTTGCCCTTGGGGCCTCCATTGCTGCCATCGGCGGGACTTTATACGGGTTCGTTTACACCATTGACCCATACATGGGCATAAGGATTGGATGGTGGGCTTTCATTTCAGCGGTGGTGGGAGGGATCGGCAACATCCGGGGGGCAATGCTGGGAGGTTACCTCCTGGGGCTGGTGGAGATCTTCACCCCGGTCATATTGCCGTCCTCCACTTACCGGGACTTCGTGGCCTTCTCCCTGCTCCTTCTTTTGCTCGTCTTCCGGCCTTACGGTCTCCTGGGCCGGCCTGTAACCCAGAAAGTGTGAGGTGCTGATATGGAAAAGGTTAAGAGGTCCTGGTCCGCCTTCAGCGAGAGCCTGGGCGCCTTCTATGCTTCGTGGCCTGAGCCTGTCAGAAGGGCTTTCCTCCCGGGCCTTGTGGTTCTGTTGCTGCTTGTCTCAATCTTCTTCCCGGCCCTGGGCATAATCAACCTCTACTGGCAGCAGGTGCTCATCTACGTGGGGATAAACATCATCCTGACCCTGAGCCTGAACCTGGTCAACGGCTACATGGGGGAGTTCTCGGTTGGCCATGCGGGCTTCATGGCCGTGGGCGCTTACGTCTCCTCCATCCTCACCGTCTGGGTCCTGCCCAGGCTTGGCCTTTCCGATTACGCCCCCTACCTGTTCCCTCTGGTCCTCATCATTGGAGGGCTTGCGGCAGGGCTAACCGGATTGATCATCGCCATCCCTTCTTTCCGCACGAGGGGTGACTACCTGGCCATCGTTACCCTTTCCTGGAACATGATCGTGAAGAGCGTGCTGGAGAATATAGAGGCGGTGGGTGGGCCGAGAGGGTTCATGGGTATGCCCAAGCTCACGAACCTGGCATGGGTTTACGTTTGGGTTGTGATATCTATCTGGTTCATCCGCAACCTGGTTTACTCCAACTACGGGAGGGGAGCCCTCTCCATAAGAGAGGACGAGATAGCCGCCAACCTGGTAAGCGTTGACACCCGCACGGTCAAAATCGTGATTTTCGTCATAGCCTCTTTCTTTGCCGGGATCGCGGGAGGCCTCTTCGCCCACGTCCTCCTCTTCATCAACCCCAGGGCTTTCAGCATCCTCAAGTCCACCGATATACTGGTGATGGTCTATCTCGGGGGGATCGGGAGCATCGGCGGCTCCATCCTGGGCGCCACCATTTACACCGTCCTCCTGGAACTCCTCAGGCCCCTCCAGGTGTGGCGCTGGGTTATCGGCCCCCTCCTCTTGGTTTTCCTGATGATCTTCAGGCCAAGGGGGATAATGGGGATGAGGGAGTGGAAGTTCCTGATCCCGGCGGAGGAAAGGCCGGAAGCCTGGAGGAAAGAGAGGGAGACGATCGTTCTGCCCAGATTGGCTTCCGCTCGGGCAAATCCTGGGAGCGAGGGATGAGCGATGGCCGTCATCCTCAAGATAAGGGGACTAACTCACTATTTCGGGGGATTGCGGGCGGTCTACGATTTCAACCTTGACCTGGAAGAAGGGGAGCTGATGGGGATAATAGGGCCGAACGGGGCGGGCAAAACAACCGTCTTCAACCTGATAACGGGGGTTTACCGCCCGACCGCGGGGGAGATAATCTTCAACGGGCACAACCTGGTGGGCAAAAGGCCCGAACAGATCGTAGCTCTGGGGATTGCCCGCACCTTCCAGACCCTGCGCCTCTTCAAGAATCTGACCGTCCTGGACAATGTGCGCATGGCCAGGTTCTCAAAAATAAAGTATTCGCCCCTGGCGGCAATGCTGAAGACGGGAGCGGTCAGGGAAAGCGAGAGGGAGGCCAGGCTGAAGTCCATGGAGCTTCTGGAGATAATGGGCCTCGCCGACAAGGCCGACTGGCTGGCTTCCAGCCTGCCTTACGGGCTCCAGAAGAGGCTGGAGATAGCAAGGGCCCTGGCCAGCGAACCGCGCCTTCTCCTCCTGGATGAGCCGGCTGCCGGAATGAACCCGGCGGAGGTGACGGAGCTCATGGACCTCATCCAGTGGATACGTCGGGAGTTCGGCCTCACTATAATCCTCATAGAGCACCAGATGAAAGTGGTGATGGGGATCTGCGAGAGGATAAAGGTGCTGGACTTCGGGGAAACCATCGCTGAAGGTCCTCCTGCCGAAATTCAGAACAACCCCAGGGTTATTGAAGCGTATCTTGGGGAGGAGGCCGTGGTATGAAAGGCGATGTCCTGCTTCGGGTGGAAGACCTGCACGTCTCTTACGGAGCGATAAAGGCGCTCAGGGGGATCTCTTTTGAGGTGAGAGAAGGGGAGATTGTGACCCTCATAGGTGCCAACGGGGCCGGGAAATCCACCACCCTCAGGGCCATTTCCCGGCTTATCCCGATTGATAGAGGGGCCATTATCTTCGACGGGGTTGATCTCAGGAACGTCCCTCCCCATAAGGTGGTGGAGATGGGCATATCCCACGTGCCGGAGGGGAGGGGGATCTTCGCCAACCTGACCGTTATGGAGAACCTGAAGCTGGCCACCTGGGGGAGGAAGGATCACAAAGAGGTGAAGAAGGATTACGAGCGGGTTTTTGCCCTCTTCCCCCGCCTTGCAGAAAGGAAAAACCAGCTGGCTGGAACCCTCTCAGGCGGGGAGCAGCAGATGCTGGCCGTGGGGCGAGCTCTTATGAGCCGGGGTCGCCTCATGCTCTTAGATGAGCCCTCCATGGGCCTTGCCCCTGTTCTGGTAAGGGAAATCTTCAACGTCCTCAGGGAGATAAACGAACAGGGCACAACAATTCTCCTGGTGGAGCAGAACGCTCGTCAGGCTCTGAAGCTCGCTCACAGGGGATACGTCTTAGAAACGGGCGTTATCGTCCTTTCGGGGACTTCTGAGGAGCTGGCCAATAACCCGGAGGTCAAAAAAGCCTACCTCGGAGGATGAATGGCTGCAGAAATCGTTGCCTCTCCCTCCTGGGTTGAAGTGGACCTTGACTCCATTGGGGCTAACGTTAAAAACGTAAAGGCTTTCATCGGCGAGAAAGTTGAGCTCATTGCGGTGGTGAAGGCCAACGCCTACGGGCACGGTGCAGTCCCTGTGGCGCAGGTTGCCCTTGAAGCCGGGGCCTCCAGGCTGGCGGTGGCCAGAGTTTCGGAAGGGGTTGAGCTGCGCCAGGCCGGAATAGAAGCCCCCATCCTGGTGATGAACTACATAACCCTCGCCGAGATACCCCAGGCAGTCCGCTACAACCTTACCCCAACTTTAATAACTCTTGAGCAGGCTCAGGCCTTATCCCGTGAAGCCCTCAGGGCGGGTAAGAAATTGCCGGTCCACATCAAGGTGGACACCGGGCTTGGGCGGTTTGGCCTGCTTCCTGAAGAAGTGGAGAGCTTTGTGAAGGAGGTAGCTTCCCTGCCGGGGTTAACCCTTGAAGGCCTTTATACTCACTTCTCCGTTGCGGATGAGGTTAACCCTGACTCAACAAGCTACACCCTCAGGCAGTTTGAGACTTTCACGAGTGTGGTGGAGAAGCTGGAGAAGGTGGGCTTCCATTTCCCCCTGAAGCACGCCTGCAACAGTGCGGCCCTCATCCGCTTCCCTTTCATGCACCTTGATGCGGTTAGAGCGGGGATAATCCTCTACGGACTCCGCCCATCGGAAGAAGTTGAGCCGCCTTTCCCCCTGTTTCCGGCCCTGTCCCTGAAAAGTCGGGTGGCGAGGGTCAGGGTTCTCCCGGCCGGCTTTCCCATAAGCTACGGCCGCACTTACGTAACCTCCCGTCCCACGCCGGTTGCCCTTGTCCCTGTTGGTTACGGCGATGGCTACCATCGGCTCATCTCCAACAGAGGCTTCGTCCTGATAAAAGGTGCGAGGGTGCCGATAATAGGCAGGATATGCATGGACCAGTTTGCGGTGGATGTGAGCGGTGTGGATGGGGTTTCGGTGGAAGATGAAGTGGTGCTGATAGGGGAGCAGGGTGGGGAAAGGATCGGAGCGGAGGAAGTGGCCCGCTGGGCCGAAACCATAAACTATGAAGTGGTGACTTCTCTCAGCCGCCGTCTGCCCCGAATCTACCTTCGTCGTAAAAAAGCGAAGGAGTAAATAGCTTGCATCTTCCCCGCGGGTTGCGGGGTGCTCCCTCCCGGAAGATTGCGGGGGTGTTCTTTGCCTTTCCCCGAGGTGCCCCTCAGAGAAACAAATTAAGGGGCGAGGAGCCGGCTCCTGCAAACCACCAGCGAGTGGGACCATGAAC
>DAOUCW010000098.1:0-4116 GCA_034431695.1 Anaerolineae bacterium
TTGAGAGTGCTAAATCCTCGGAGAGGAGGTGGCACTATGAGGCTCAGGCCGCTCGGAGATAGGGTTGTGGTGGAACCAATTGAGAAAGAAGAAAGGACTCCCTCCGGTATAATCCTGCCGGAAACGGCAAAGGAGAAGCCCCAGGAAGGTAAGGTCATCGCCGTGGGGCCCGGACGCCTCAACGATCAGGGCCAGAGGATCCCTCTTGATATCAAAGAGGGCGACCGGGTCATCTTCGCCAAGTATGCCGGAACCGAGGTCAAGCTCGACGATAAGAAGTATCTCATCCTCAGGGAGTCCGATATCATGGCCGTGATTGAAGAATAAATTCTCGGTGAGGAGGTGAGACTATGGCTGCCAAGCAGCTGGTGTTCTCCGAAGAGGCAAGGCGCAACCTTAAGATCGGTGTGGATACTCTGGCTAACGCTGTAAAGGTTACCCTGGGCCCCAAAGGACGAAACGTGGCCCTTGAGAAGAAGTGGGGTGCTTCCACCGTCACTCACGACGGGGTCACCGTGGCCAAGGAGATCGAGCTCAAGGACCCGTTCCAGAATATGGGGGCCCAGCTCCTCAAGGAGGCCGCTACCAAGACCAACGATGTGGCCGGCGACGGAACCACCACCGCTACTGTCCTGGCCCAGATCATGGTCAATGAGGGCCTCAAGAACATCGCCGCCGGGGCCAACCCCATGCTCCTGAAGCGGGGTATTGAGAAAGCCACCAAGAAGGTGGTGGAGATCCTCAAGGGGATGGCCAGGGAGCTCAAGAGCAAGGAGGAGATCGCCCACGTGGCCGCCATCTCCGCTAACGACCGGGAGATCGGTAACCTCATCGCCGAAGTGATGGATAAGGTGGGCAAGGATGGCGTGATCACGGTGGAGGAGGGCAAGGGCCTCGGCTTTGAGGTGGAGTATGTGGAAGGTATGCAGTTCGACCGCGGTTATATCTCCCCCTACTTCATCACCAACCCCGAGACCATGGAGGCCATCCTCGAGGAGCCCTACATCCTCATCCACGACAAGAAGATCTCCTCCGCCGCTGACATCGTCCCGGTCCTGGAGAGGCTGGTCCAGGTGGGCAAGAGGGAGCTCCTGGTGATCGCCGAAGACGTGGAGGGCGAGGCTCTGGCCACCCTCATCCTCAACAAGCTCCGCGGCGTCATCAACTGCGTGGCGGTGAAGGCCCCCGGCTTCGGCGAGAGGCGCAAGAGGATGCTGGAAGACATCGCCATCCTCACCGGCGGCCAGGTCATCTCCGAAGAGCTGGGCCGGAAGCTGGAGAGCGTCACCATCGCCGACCTCGGCCGCGCTCGCAGGGTTGTGGTCACCAAGGATGATACCACCATCATTGAGGGCAAGGGCGACCCCAAGCAGATCAAGGGGCGCATTGAGCAGATAAAGGTTGAGATTGAGAAGACCACCTCCGATTACGACCGGGAGAAGCTCCAGGAGCGCCTGGCCAAGCTGGCTGGCGGGGTCGCCGTCATCAAGGTGGGCGCGGCTACCGAGGTGGAGCTCAAGGAGAAGAAGCACAGGGTTGAGGACGCTCTCAGCGCCACCAGGGCTGCCGTGGAAGAAGGGATCGTGCCTGGCGGCGGTGTGGCCCTCCTCAACGCTCAGGAGAAGCTGGACGGGATTGAGGTTGAGTTCCCCGATGAGCGGACCGGCGTTGAGATCGTGAAGAGGGCCCTTGAGGAGCCTGCCAGGCAGCTGGCCGAGAACGCCGGCTACGACGGAGCCGTGGTGGTCCAGGAGATCAGGCGCCGCCAGAAGGAGCTGAACAACCCCAACATCGGCTTTGACGTGCTGGAGGAAACCTACAGGGATATGTTCGAGGCCGGGATAATTGACCCGGTCAAGGTCACGAGGGCGGCGCTGGAGAACGCGGCCAGCATCGCAGCCATGATCCTGACCACCGAGGCCCTGGTGAGCGAGATCCCGGAGAAGGAGAAGACGCCTCCTGCTCCGCCCGAATACTAAGCCTGCAGGAAGCCCCCTCCCGAGCGGGAGGGGGCTTTTTGTTTTGCTCTCGGGCCTAAATCCAGGTCCGGCCTTCAGGGTTAATAATTTTGGCAGACCAAACTCAGGGGGTTATATCATGCGGGCAATTTATTTTATCGCCAGCATCCCACGCTACGCCCTGACCAAAGTCCTGGGGAGCCTGGACCGGCGCTTTTTCTGGAGTGCCATTTCCTGCCTCCGTTACGGCGAATTCCCCGAGCCATCTCTGCCTTCCCAGGAGTGGGTCAAGGTAAGGACCATCTACGGGGGAATATGCGGAAGCGACGTAGGGGTCATAACCCTCCACACAAGTCCCGTGCTCTCGGCAGTATCTTCGCCCGTGTTCGTCCTGGGGCATGAGAACGTGGGGGTGGTGGTGGAAAAGGGGAAGCAGGCGGGTGAGGTTGAGGCAGGGCAGAGGGTTGTGGTGGACCCCACTCTCTCCTGCGAGGTCAGGGGATTCCTGGATCGCTGCCCGATGTGCAGGGAGGGAAGGGAGAACCTCTGCCACAGGGTAACCGAAGGCAACTTATCCCCCGGCTTGCTGCTCGGGAGCTGCCGGGATACAGGAGGGAGCTGGGGGGAATACTTCGTGGCGCACCGCTCCAGGGTATACCCGGTGCCCGATGGCCTCAGCAATGAAGAGGCGGTAATGGTTGAGCCTTTCGCCGTGGCTCTCCATGCCGTCTGGAACAACTTCCCGAAGGATACGGACACAGTCCTCATCATAGGAGGGGGGACGATTGGCCTGTGCACTGTCGCTGCCCTGAGAGCGCTGGGCTCAAAGGCCAGGATTGTCCTCCTCTACAAATATCCATTTCAGGCCGATCTGGCGCGCCGTTACGGGGCGGATGTCCTGATCAGGCTGGGGCAGGAGGAGGAGCTGGCCCAGGCCATCGGCGCCAGGCTCCTGAAGCCCCTGCTGGGCAGTCCCATATCCCTGTCCGGACCGGCGGTCACCTTTGATTGTGTGGGGTCAAAGGCGAGCATTGAGCTGGCCCTTCGCCTGACGGGCGCAGGGGGGAAGGTCGTGCTGGTGGGTCTCGCCTCCACCCCCGGTGGGATTGACTGGACCCCGGTCTGGTTGAAGGAGTTGAAGATAGCAGGGACTTATTCCTATGCCGTGGAAGATTACGGGGGCCGCAGGTTGCACACTTTCAGGATGGCTCTGGATTTCATGGCCCGGAAGGAAGTGGAGCTTGGGCCTCTCGTGACCCACAAATTCAAGCCCGAGGACTATCGGAAGGCTCTGGAGTGGGTCACAGGGAAGGGCCGGAAGAGCCTGGTGAAAGCCGTTTTTGACTTTACCCACCAGCCAGCCGGCGCCGCAGCCCGCCGATGACCCTATCTATCTCCTCTCTGGTGAAAGCCCCCAGAGCCAGCACGAGCAGGAAGTAGACAGCGGCCGAAGCGCCTATCGCCAGCCAGAAGTTGATCTTCTCAACGATCCAGAAGGTGAAGGCCATCGCTGCCGAAGCCAGGGTCGGACGCCAGAACAGCTCTTTCCAGGGCAGAGGTCCGAGGTTCTTCCGCACGCAGTAGTAGAATGGGGCGAGCAAAGCCAGCTCCGAAAGCACCGTCATCACGGAAGCACCCTTGTAGCTGTAGATCGGGATGAGGATGAAGTTGCCGATGATATTGAAAGTGACCCCTATCAGGAAGGCCCTGGTGAGGAAGCTCTGCTGGTTTATCGCTATGAGGACATACTGGGTCACGCTGTTTATGCAGCTGAAGGGGAAGAACCAGATGAGGAGCTGGAGGGCGATCATGGAGTGAGGCAGGTATTCGGAGCCGCCGAGGAGGAGGATGAGCTCGCGGGCAGTAAAGGTGAAGAGGACGGCTATGGGCATGCTGACCAGGATGAGGAGCCGAAGGGCGGTGTTGTAGAGCCGCATGAATTCTTCCTTCTGCGAATCGGCATAGCGGGAGAGCATGGGGAAGAGGGCAACGGTGAAGTAGGAGGGGATGATGTTGAGCCCGTCTATGTATCTGTAGGCGGCGGTGTAGTAGCCAACGGCTGCGTCCCCCTTCAGGGGCTGGAGGATGAGGACGTCGATCCGGAAGAAGACTGTGGCCAGAAGGTGGTTCACCATAAGGGGGAAGGCCGGGCCCAGCA
>DAOUCW010000099.1:0-6287 GCA_034431695.1 Anaerolineae bacterium
CTCCCACGAGGACCCCCAGGCCCACCTTCACCTCCGGCCCTCCCCTCCAGATCGTGACCCCGACCCCAAAGCGCATGGTCATACACCGGGTTGGTGAGGGGGACACCCTGAGCATTATCGCTTCCATCTACGGTGTTCCCGAAGGAGAAATCCTCAAGGCCAACGGCATCACCGATCCGGCTTCCATCAGGCCAGGGCAGGAGCTCATCATCCCCCTCAGCCCCTGACGCGCACAACCGCAAGTTCCAGTGGGGGCAAATCCCCAACTCTGAGGAAAAGGCGATACTGCCCCGGAGGAGCACCGGGCGGGATCTGGATCAGGAACTGGCCCCTCACCACTTCCTTCTCCTCCCATTGGGAAGTTGGGTAATCAATGCCGGCCAGGGGGGCCTCCACGGAGGCAAGTTGGCCACCTCCCACAAGGCTCAATTCCACAGTCCAGTCCTCCCTGGGCTTGAGGAGGGCCCGCCAGTAGAGGTTCACCCGGATCATGTCCCCCGGAACGATGGGGGCGTCGGGCAGGTGCTCAAACCCAAGCTTGAAGATGTCATATCCGAGGAGTTCAAAGGGCCCGAAGCGGGCGCTCCTGGGATTGGTGATCCCCAGAGCTTCCAGAGGAGGAGGCTGAGAGGGCCTGAGGACCCTTACATCCCCCAGGTTCAGGTGGTCCTGGCCCGATACCGGCAGGCGTTCCCCCGTTTCGGCATCGTAAACGGCCAGGATGAGAGCATACTGGCCCGGCGGGGTCCCGGGCCTGACCATAAGCCCGATGTTATCAACGATTATGTCACCTGGCTCCCATGAAGAAGTGGGACGACGCCCACCATCCGGTTCGGCATCGTATTGTGAGGCCACCAGCCCCCTTGAGTTGAGGAGCTGCAGGGTCACTTTGTAGCGCCTGGAAGTAGGCCTTTCCGACTGCCAGGTGAGGATGATGGGCAGGACGCCGCCGCTTTCCACTTCATGAGCCCCCACGAGGCAACCGGTCAGCCGGAAGAGGGCAGGAGAGCCAAAAGCTTTCCCTTCCGTTCCAGCTCCCTCTCCCTGAAAATTGGTTTCAGGGATCACGTAAATGGCAAAGCGGACGTTCCCCCGCCAGCTTTCCCCGGCCTTGAAAGCATGAGAGTTGAGCCACCTCTCCACAATGCCTTCGGGATCGGCCTCCCTCTCCCCCCACAGGATGGCGAATATCCTGCCGGGGTGGGCAGTTATAATGGCCAGCTCCTCCTCAAGCTTCTGGCGATCGGGGGGTCTTTCGCGGGGGAGAGGCCAGACGGGCAGCTTCCCCCTGTAATAGTATCGGAAGACATCAATCTGGCCTGGAGCATTCAGGATTACGGCATCGCCCGGCCTTTCCACCGCCTCTATGTATCGGGCTATGCCCCGGTAATCGTCCTTTGTGAAATGGAAGTAGAAATCCCTCAGGGCCGCGGAAAAAAGCATCAGGACAACGGCGAGGGAGAAAGCTCCGGCCAGGCTCCAGCGGCCTCTCATGTTGCTCAGACCTATGGCCAGGAGGAGGCACAACGGCGGCGCCGACACCAGCAGGAACTTCAGGTAAGCCCCCCTGTATAGCCCCAGGAACAGCATCATGAGAACCGGGGCCAGGAGCCAGGCCCAGAGGACTGCGACAGCCCGCCAGTCATTCCTCCAGCAAATTGCGGAACCGGCGAGGGCAAGCAGAACCGGAATCAGAGCCAGAGCTGAGGGGAGCCTGGAAGCGGGGCCAAAGACCAGAGCCTTCAGAGCCTCCACGAGAGCGGTGTAAGCACCATACTCGGCTATCGCCGGCCAGGAAGTCAATCTCTCCAGGGCGATGGGAACCCAGGGGGCGTAGATGGCAAGAGCAATGGCTTGCAGGAGGAACCATCGGGCTACATAGCCTTTGACCCCGATCCTCTTCCTGAAGTAGCTGGCTGCAAGGAAGATGGGAAAAGCCAGGTTCTCCACCGCCAGGATTACAGGGAAGGAGTAATGAGCGTAGAGCCCCATCCCTGTGGATAGGACGAAAATGGCCCCCGCCAGGAGGTTTTCCTTCCTCCACCACCGCATTGCGCTCCAGAAGGAGAGAGCCCCCAGGAAGGCGACAAGCATATACATCCTGGCTTCCTGGGCATAATAGACCTGAAAGGGGTGGAAAGCGGCCAGGGCCATACCCACGAGGGCGACCTTCTCACCCCCGAATTCCTTCCCCAGAGAGTAGACAACGGCCACCAACAGGAGCCCGATGAAGGCCGAGAGCGCTCTGAGGCCCCACTCCGAAGTGCCCGCGAGAGCAGCCCACAGCTTGAGGAGCCAGTAATAGAGGGGAGGATGGATGTCCGCAGCGGCATGGAGGGCTATTGATGAGAAATCCCTGAGGACCATGGCCGCACTGTTGCCCTCATCGGCCCAGAGGCTCTGCACACCGAGCCTGTAAAGTCGCAGGGCAAAAGCCAGATAGAGAAACAGCAACTGGGCCGAAAGGAGTTTTCCCCTGCGGTTTAACCCCATCTTTGCTCCAGGCAAAGCGATATCGCTCCAATTATAGCATCGGGGCTGGGGAAAGCCAAAAAGCACCCCGGACTTTTATTATTCGGGCTTTTGGGCTATAATTATTCCGGAGGGGGGTAAAATGCTTACCAGGAGACGGCAGGAATTCCTGAAAGCGGTGGTTGAACTGCACCAGAAGACGGGGCAACCGGTCCATTACACCGAGGTAGCTCAGGCCCTGAGGGTGAGTCCGTGGACCGCCTACGATATCCTCACCCTCCTCACTAAGGCAGGATACCTGGAAGTGGTCCATCAGGTGGACAGGAAGGAAGAGTCCCCCGGCCGCTCAAAAGTCAAGTTCAGGCCCACTCCCCTGGCCTTTGAATCCCTGGGCACCTGCACCGCAAAGGATTGGGAGAACATCCAGGCTGAACTCCTGGAACGCCTCAGGGAAGCCGACCGAAAGGGGGCCAGGGCTGTAATTGGGGAAACCTTGAAAGAGCTGCCGAAGATTTCCAACCCCTTGACCTTCTGCGCCAAACTGCTCCTGGCCCTCATCCTTGCCCTCTGGACTATCCGGAAAGCAGCCCAGGCGCTGGTGGTGGTCAGGGAAGTTCTGACGTCCTTCAATGCCACCGAAACCGCCCTAATACTGCTGGTAGGGCTGATTGTGGGATATATATGGAAGGCGGGCAAAAAAGAACTGGGGAGAGCCTTCAACGGCCACTTAGCCAGGTATGTGGATGAGGTCAGGAAAATGGAGGAAGGGGACAGGGAAAAGCTTCTGGCCTTCGTGAGGGATATAGCTCTTGTGAGCCCCTCCCCGGGATAAAGGGGAGGTTTTTTTGTGCCAACAAATTTTGGCCTTTTGGGGGGTTAAAATGGGAAAGATAGCAATCGTCACGGATTCTTCGGCGAACCTGCCGGAAGAGCTGGTAAGGGAATACGAGATTACAGTGGTGCCCATCTACCTCTACTGGAACGGCGTGACCTACAGGGACGGGGTTGATATTTCCCCCAGGGAGCTATACAGGAGGCTGAAGGAAAGCACTGTTCTGCCCAAGACTTCGGCGCCCTCTGTAGGAGATTTCCTCAAGACTTACCTTTCCCTGGCCCCGCAGGCCGAAGCTATAATCTCCATCCATCTTCCCCCCACCCTGAGCGCCACATACGAGGCAGCCCGGACGGCCGCCCAGATGGTGGAAGGGGCAAAAGTTTACGTGGCCAATGCCCACACAGCCGCCGCCGGGCAGGGCCTCGTAGTCCTTGAGGCAGCAAGACTTGCTCGCCAGGGGATTGATCCGGAAAGCATCGTGAAGCGAGTAGAAGAGATCGGTCAGAGGACCCATATCTTCGCTTTCCTCAGCACCCTCAAATACCTTTATTTTGGCGGGAGGATTGGACTGGCTTCGGCTCTGCTGGGTTCAGCCCTTCAGCTGTGCCCTGTGCTCTACCTAAGGGACGGAATAGCCGATGTCTGGTCAAAGCCCAGGACCCGCTCGAAAGCCCTGCAGGAACTCCTGAAGATAGCCGAGCAGAAAATCGGCAACCGCAGGGTTCACATCGCCGTGATGCACGGGGATGCCCTTGAAGATGCCCTCTACCTGAAGGAGGAGATTTCCAGGCGGTTTGACTGCGCCGAACTATTCGTAACCGAGTTCACCCCTGTCATGGGGGCGCACACAGGCCCCGGCCTTGTGGGGATCGCTTTCTGGTGCGAAGAGTAAGCTCTTGAGGAGGAGGTGGGGATGCTCTGGGGCATCTTGTGGGTGGTTTTTTCTTACCTCCTGGGCTCAATACCTTTCGCTTTTATCATCGGGAAGCTGAGGGGGGTTGACCTCCGGCAGGTTGGAACAAGGAACATTGGGGGAAGCAACCTCTGGCATTCCGTGGGAAAGCTGGAAGGGACGATAGCCGCCATTCTGGATATAGGCAAGGGAGCGGTGGCGGTTTGGCTTTCGCAGAAGCTGGGATTTTCACCCCTCATCCAGGCCGCAAGCGCCGTGGCGGTGGTAGCCGGCCACGACTGGCCCATATACCTGGGTTTCCAGGGAGGGAGAGGAATGGGGCCAGCCCTCGGGGCAATGCTGATCCTCGTCCCAAAAGCAATGCTCCTGTCCCTCATCTTCTATGCCCTCGGCTTCTTCACCAGAGCGCTGGGCCTTGGCGTGGCCGTCGGAATACTGGCTCTGCCCTTCTTCACCTGGCTCCAGAATTATCCAACCCCACATATTGCAGCCTCGGCCTTGATGTTCGCTTTCATGGTGATAAGACGGCTGACCGGCATAGGGGTTCTGGAGGAGATAAAGGCTTCCCCGGATAAGAAGAAGCTCATAGCCTTCAGGATCCTCTTTGACAACAACTACGGCTGGGGCAGGCCCCGATGATCCCCTCCTCCACCGAGGCAGGCAACTTCTGACCAGGGCGAACGGAGACGAGCGATCGCCCCAGGATGCTGCATTTGTGTTCACGCCGGAATTCTGCTAAAATCCGCATGGCGACGGGGAGAAGCGATGGGAACAGAAGAACTGCGCTTTGAAGTTCCACCTGATTATGACAAATGCTTTGGGTGCGGGAAATCCAACCCCATAGGCCTCAAGCTCAAGTTCAGGAATGAAAATGGGGTTGCCCGCTGCGAATTCACCCCTGAACCTGAACACCAGGGCTGGCCGGGAGTGGTCCATGGAGGAATCCTGAGCACGATCCTTGACGAAGCCATGGGCTGGGCAGCTCTTTTCAACGGCAAGAAGACCGTCACAGGCAAGCTGGAGGTCCGCTTCCGCAGGCCGGCCCGTATCGGAGAGCCCCTCCTGGTAGAAGGCAAAATCATACGCGGTGGTGAACGATTCCTGATGGTGAAAGCCGAGGCCAGGGACCGCGATGGCAACACAGTCGCTGAAGGCACAGGCACCATGTTTGTAATCCCCTGAAGCGGTTAAAGCCCGGTTTGCTCCTGCCGCCTCAGAAAGCAGTGGAGGGATTAATGGAGGGAAGGATTCACATTGTCGGAGCTTCCGTAGCCGGCCTTTATGCTGCCTATCGCCTTGTCACCAGGGGGGCTGAAGTCCATCTCTATGAGGCAGAACCTTCCTTAAATCCAGCCCCCCGCACTTTAATCCTGACCCCCTTTTTCCTCCAGGTCCTGGATTTCCCCGCGGACGAAGCCATCGTGAACAGGGTGTGGCAGTTTGAGCTCATCTCAGCCAGGTCATCGGTTACCATCACCCTGAAGGAGCCGGACCTCGTGGTTGAGCGCCGGAAGCTCTCCGGGCTGCTCCTGCGCAAAGCTGCGGAAGCGGGGGTGAAATTCCACTTCGGCTACCGGCTTGAGGATGTGGCAGAAGAGGAAGGGGGATTGCTCCTGAGCTTCAGGACCGACCGGGGCGAAGAGAATGCCCTCGCATCGGCCCTTATCGGAGCCGATGGGGTGAGGAGCGTCATCGCCCGGCGCCTGGGCCACAGGCCTCTCCCCACCGCTGCAGTGGTTCAGGCCAGAATTCACTTCTCCAGGCCAATTCCACCGGAGAAAGTGCTGGTCTGGTTTGACCGGACCAGGACCCGCTTCTTCTTCTGGCTCATCCCCGAATCGCCTTACGAAGGCGTGGTGGGTCTCATCGCCGATGGTATGGAAGAAGGGCGCAGGATCCTGGAGGATTTTCTTTCCGCCCACTCCTGGGAACCCGAGAGCCTTCAGGCTGCCATCGTCCCCCTCTATCTCCCCGGGACCAGCATGGTGGTCCGCCGTGGTAAACACAGGGCAATCCTTGTGGGGGACGCTGCGGGCCACATGAAGAACACAACCGTCGGGGGGGTGG
>DAOUCW010000100.1:0-12245 GCA_034431695.1 Anaerolineae bacterium
GCCACCAGATGGCAGGTCGTGAGGGATCAGGTCCTGCCGGTGGCAATGCCCGGCATCCTCACCGGAACGATACTGGCCCTTTCCAGAGCCATAGGAGAGACAGCACCCCTCATAACCATTGGTGCTCTGACCTACATCGCTTTCCTACCTCCCCTCTCCCTGAAAGCACTGCAGAGCCCCTTCACCGTGCTCCCCATCCAGATCTTCAACTGGGTTTCCAGGCCCCAGAAGGCTTTCCACGCCAATGCTGCGGCGGCAATAATAGTCCTCCTTGTCCTCCTCCTTTCCATGAATGCCGCAGCCATATACCTGCGCAACAGGCTTCAAGTCAGATTTGAGTAGGAGGCTGAGATGTTCAGGCCTGAGACTTCGCCCTTCCCTGACCCACCTTCGGCCCCTGATGAGCCTGTAATTAAAATCCGGAACCTGAACGTCTGGTATGGGGAACGGCAGATCCTCGGGGATATAAACCTGGACATCCCCCGGAACCGCATAACGGCCATCATAGGGCCATCGGGATGCGGCAAGAGCACCCTCATACGCTGCCTCAACCGCATGAACGACCTCATCCCCGGAGCAAGAGTTGAAGGAACGGTCCTCTTCAACGGCCAGAACATCTACGATCCCGGCATTGACGTGACGGAAATCCGCCGGCGCATAGGCATGGTGTTCCAGAAGCCCAACCCATTCCCGAAGAGCATTTATGAAAACATAGCCTGGGGGCTCAGGATAAGGGGGTTCAGAGGCAACCTGGATGAGGTTGTGGAAAGGGCTCTCAGGCAAGCCGCCCTCTGGGATGAAGTGAAGGATAAACTCCACGCCAACGCCCTGACCCTCTCCGGAGGACAGCAACAGAGGCTCTGCATCGCCAGAGCCATTGCGGTGGGCTCGGAAGTGCTGCTTCTGGATGAGCCAGCCTCAGCCCTGGACCCCATCGCCACCCTGAAGATAGAGGAACTCCTGCGGGAACTTTCCCGGGATTACACCATAGTGATCGTGACCCACAACATGCAGCAGGCGGCAAGAGTATCGCACTACACCGCCTTCATAATGTGGGATGATAACCGGGTCGGACGCCTGATAGAATGGGGACTGACCCGGGACATTTTCACCAACCCCAAAGACAAGCGGACCGAAGATTACATTACGGGCCGTTTCGGATAAAAGTCAGGGAGGATAAGCATGCCGAGAGAAATGCTGGACAGAGAAATAGAGCGCCTCCAGGGAGAGGTCCTGGAGCTCGGGGAGATGGTGGAAAAGAGCCTCCTTGAAGCTGTGGACAGCCTCAAACGGAGGGATTTTGAGGCTTCCCGGAGGCTGATAATCAATGACCGCGCTATAAATGAAAAGCGCTTCGCCATAGAGGCCGATACCCTGGTAGTCATCGCTACCCAGCAGCCCATGGCCAGCGATCTGCGCCTTCTGGCAGCCATCCTTGAGGTGGTGACGGAACTGGAACGCATCGCCGATTACGCCAAGGGCATCGCCAAGGTCAACCTGCTCATAGGCGAAAAGCCCCTCATTAAACCCCTGATAGACATTCCCAGGATGGCCCAGAAGGCAGCTGATATGCTCCACCGGGCCCTTGAAGCCTTCGTCCACAGGGACGTGGAAAAGGCCAGGGCTATCCCGAAAGAAGATGAGGAAGTGGACGCTCTCTACGATCAGGTCTACCGGGAACTCATGACCTACGTGATCGCCAACCCCGCCAACCTTGAGCAGGCCAACTACCTCCTCTGGGCTGCCCACAACCTGGAGAGGGCCGCCGACAGGGTCACAAACATCTGCGAAAGGGTTGTCTTCACCGTGACCGGGGAGATGAAAGAGCTGGATATAGACGAGGACATAGCAACCCGCTGGGCCCGGAAGGAAGAACCATGAACGAAGGCTTAGGACTGGTATACGAGCGCTTCGTCCTCAACGATTACCTCCTATCCCTCCTGAAGCGCTTCCCCATACGCACGGTTCTGGAAGCGCCCGCCTACGGCATGGCCGGCATAACAGGCATAAACAGCGTGGAACTCGCCCGGGCCGGCTGCTCCGTAACCGTTGTGGATGAGGACGAAGGACGAATCGGGGAAGCGAGGAGGATCTGGAGCGAGCTCGGCCTCAAGGCCAACTGGGTCTGCTGCCCCGGCATGAAAGCCCTGCCCTTCCCGGATGGAGCCTTTGACCTGGCCTGGGAATGGGCCGGCCTGTGGTATCTTGAAGACGCGGAAGGTTTCTTGCGGGAACTTGCGCGGGTTTCAGGCAGGCTCCTCTTCATAGCCATGCCCAATCCCCGCCAGCCCGGCTACATCCTGAGGAAACACTTCTTAGAGCCCGAATTCTTCAGCCGGGTTGACGAGCGCTGGGTTGACCTGAGAAAGGTTAGAGAAGTGGTGGAGAAGGAAGGGTTCAGGCCCCTGGAAGAGGGCTTCCTGGATACCCCTCCCTGGCCCGACACCGTTATGCCGGCGGCGAAGCTCCTGGAAAAACTCGGGGTAAGATCCCGGAGATTGCAGGCCCGCTTCTCCGGCTCTTCCTGGAACTGGAACATAATGGACTACTACACCGGCAGAGACCCCACCCTGAAGGAGAGAGTCATGCGCTACGCCTTCCTGGAAGACATCCTTCCCCCTTTCTTTAAATCCATCTGGTCCCACCACCGCTTCATCCTCTTCGCCAGGGGATGAAAATGCAGGGCCTCCAATGCAACATTCGCACCAATGTTGCTGTGCTTCACCCTTTGCCTTATAATTATTCCCGGCAACCGCAGAGGAGCAGGAAAATGACGGACCTCAAGGCAATCTCTTCATTCATTGTGGATATGGACGGAGTGCTCTACAGAGGCAACACCGCCATCCCGGGAGCCGGGGAGTTCATATCGGCCCTGGAGGAGACGGGGCGAAAGTTCCTGCTGCTCACCAACAATTCCTCCCTGACGCCGGCCCAGTATGAGGCCAAGCTGGCAGGGATGGGGATAAGGGTTCGGCAGGATAAGATCTTCACCTCGGCCCAGGCCACCGCCCTTTACCTGCGCTCCATCGCCGGGGCCGGAGCTAAGGTCCTCCTCATCGGGATGGACGGCATAAGGGAGGCCCTCCTGGCCGAGGGTTTCACTTTATCCACGGACAGGGATGCCGATTTTGTGGTGGTTGGGATTGACTTCAACCTCTCCTACGAAAAGCTGAAAGAAGCTACCCTGGCCATAAGGGCCGGAGCCACTTTCATCGGCACCAACCCCGATAAGACACTGCCCACGGAGGAGGGACTCTGCCCGGGAAACGGAGCCATCTTAGCTGCTCTGGAAGCCTCAACGGGTGTTAAGCCCATCATCGTGGGTAAACCCTCCCCCCTTATCTTTGAAATGGCCCTAAGGCGCCTGGGAAGCAGCCCGGAAGAAACCGCCGTTGTCGGAGACCGACTGGAAACGGACATCCTGGGGGCGAAGGAAGCAGGCCTCAGGAGCATCCTGGTGCTTTCCGGCGTTACCGACAGGCAATTTCTGGCCTCCAGTGAACTGAAGCCGGATTTCGTCTTTGAGAGTGTGAAGGAGCTGGCAGAGGCTCTGAGGGAGGGTTAGTTTGGCGGCGCTTCTCTACGGAGCGGTTGCAGGCTGGTGCCTGGCCGGGATTATGTGGTGGATCGCCTTCTACAGGGGCAAAAGGCTCGGCTTCGCCCTGGGGCTGGGCGCAGAATTAGCGGGCGCTCTGCTCTGGCTAACTGCTCTAACCTTTTACGGCTTAAAAGCCGGCTACTGGCCCATGTCCACGCCCGGAGAGTTTCTCCTCCTGACGCTCGGGTTCGCCGTCCTGATCCACGCCGCAGCGGAGGTAAAAGCCCGGATCAGAGGGGCGGGCTGGATAACGCCGGTAGCTTCCGCGCTTCTTGCCCTGTGGGCCAGGGATACTCTCACGAGTGCACCCTTCCCTCCCCCACCGGCTCTGAACAGCATCTGGTTCCAGCTCCACACCCTTACCGCTTCAGCCGCATACGGCGCTTTCCTGGCAGCAGGAGCCACTTCCCTCGGTGCAATCCTGAAGCCGGAGCAGGATCCCCCCGGACTCGCCGGGGAAATGGCCCTGGGCTACACCGCTCTGACCCTCTCCATGCTCACGGGAGCCCTGTGGGGTCAGTTCACGTGGGGAAGCTACTGGAGCTGGAGCTTGAAAGAGATCTGGACCCTCACCCTCTGGCTCGCGGCCACCCTTTACTTCCACATCCGGACTCTCCCCCGGTGGAGAGGGCGCAGGACCTGGCTTGTGGTAACCCTCCTGGCGGGAATTATGTTCTTCTCCCTGATGGGCACGGGATGGCTTGCCAGAAAGCTCACCCTGGAAACCCTTTACATCTTCTGAGGGCCATGAGAGGGCGGAAACTCCGGATAAACTGGAAGGAGGAAGGGAAAATCCTCCAGGAACTATACCGCAAGGAAAGCGATCCGGAAACGCGGAGGCGCCTCCACGCAATCTGGCTCGTGAGGCAGGGGTATAAACTTTCCCGGGTAGCGTGGCTCATGGGCGTTCACCTCCGGACCCTTAACCGGTGGCTTTCCTGGTATAGGGAAGGGGGGATAGATGAGTTGAAGGCCCGACGCAGAGGCAACCCCAGGGGCCGTCCCCCAATGCTCTCTCAGGAACAGCTCGCAAGGCTTGAGGAAGAACTCAGGAAAGGCACCCTTACCACCACATGGGAAGCCATCGCCTGGGTCAGCGAGAACTTCGGGGTGAACTACTCTTACTGGGGCATGTATTACCTGCTCAGGCGGATTGGCTTTTCAGGGAGGAGGGGCGTCAAGGGAGAGGGGGAAGAAGCAGGTTCAGGGTCGGAAAAGGGAGAGTGATGGATCATGATAAGCAGGCGGAATTTTGTAAAGCTCATAGCAGCGGCTGCAGGGGCCATAGGGCTTGCTCCCCTTTTCAGAGGGATGCGCGAGCTCGGGGCTGTCCCGGAGCTGCCCCCCAATGCCCGGGAAGCCCTCTACTACGTCCCCGGGGGCAAAGAGACAACCGATTGCGCCCGCTGCCATTCTTCTCCTGAACCTTCCCGCACCCTCTACTGCCACATCCCCCACAAGGGTGATTATGTAAAATGCCAGCTCTGCCCCAAAGGCTGCCTCATAAGCGAAGGACACCGGGGGGACTGTCGGGTTCGGGAGAACAGGGGAGGGAAGCTCTACACCATGGTATATGGCAACCCGTGCGCCGTGCACAACGATCCCATAGAGAAAAAGCCTTTCTACCATTTCCTCCCCGGGACCATGGCCTTATCCCTGGCAACGGCCGGCTGCAACCTCCACTGCCTGTATTGCCAGAACTGGAGCATCTCCCAGGTCCCTCCCGAGAAGACCGAAAATTACGACCTCTCCCCCGAAGAAATCGTGGCCCTTGCAGAAATGCTCGGCAGTTCCTCCATAGCTTTCACCTACACCGAGCCCACCATTTTCTACGAATACATGAGCGATATAGCCCGTCTGGCCAGGCCCAGAGGGATAAAGTGCATAGTGATAAGCGCCGGCTACATAAATCCGGAACCGCTCCGCCAGCTCTGCCGGATTGTGGACGCCATAAAGATAGACTTCAAGGGCTACAGCGAGGAATTCTACCGCAAAGTTTGCTCCGGCACCCTCCAGCCCGTCCTCAATGCGATGAAGATAATCCAGAGCGAAAGGGTGCACCTGGAGATCGTGAACCTGGTGGTCCCGACGCTGAACGATTCCAGGGAGCAGATAAAGGGCCTCTGCCGCTGGATTGTGGAAAACCTCGGGCCCGATGTCCCCACCCACTTCTCCCGCTTCTTCCCGATGTATAAGCTCACTCACCTTCCCCCCACCCCGGTGGAAACCCTGGAAATGGCCCGGGAAATCGCAGTAGAAGAAGGCATAAAGTTCGCCTACGTCGGCAATGTGCCAGGCCACAAATGGGATAACACTTACTGCCCCAGGTGCGGCAAGGAGATAATATCCCGCCTGGGATTCAACGTGACCGCCTACCACCTGCGGGATGGCAGATGCGAATACTGCGGGGAGCCCATACCGGGGGTCTGGGCCTGATGGACCCGAGGACCAAGTTGCTGCTCGCCGTCGCCTTCTCGGTTATAGCGGTAGCGGAAAAGCGCCTTCCGGTGCTCGGCGCCCTGGCCCTGGTGCCCCTTGTTGTAGCTTCCGGCCTCGGGCTCGCCCGCTCCTGGCTTCGCTCCCTCAGGCTCCTGGCTCCCATGTTCCTCATCGCTTCCCTCATCACCCTCGCAGCCTTCGGCCCTGGAATCGCCCTTGAAGTAAGCCTGAGGCTGATCGCGGTGGGAGGAGCTTTCTACCTGTTCTTCCGCACGACCCCGCCCGAGGACATGGCGAACGCCCTGGTCAAAATGGGAGTCCCCTACGTCTTCGCCTTCATCCTCACCACAGCCATGGAGTTCATCCCGGTGATCCAGAGGAAGATTTCGGGGATAATTGATGCTCAGCGCTCAAGGGGCATCCCCCTTGAACCCGGCTGGCGCGCCATCCGGTATTATCCGGCCCTGTTCATCCCCGTCATGGTGGCGAGCTTCTCCCTTGCCGACGAGCTCGCTATGGCCATGGAATCAAGGGGGTTCGGCCGGAGAGGCCGCTCCTTCTACCGCGACCACAGACTCGGACTGAAAGACTGGCTCGCCATTTCAGTCTGCACGATGTTAATAGCCCTGTGGTTTAAATTCTCCCGATAGAGAAATGCCCTGGAAGAGCCTCAAAGCCATCGGCCTTGCGGGGATTGCCCTGCTCATAGCTTCCTGCCTCAGGGCGACGGAAGGGGAAAAGCCCGCCGCCAGGTTCATTGTGGATTACAGCCCGGCTCCTGATGTCCAGAGGCTTTCCCGGGCCGATCTGGCCATAGTCCAGCCGGTCCTTTCTTCGGAGCAACTCCAGAGGCTGAGCCAGGCCGGCACGAAAGCGGTGGCATACCTCAGCATCGGTGAGGTTGAAGAGGACGACCCGGCCCTATCTTCCCTGCCGCCGGAATGCCTGCTGGGGCGGAATCCTTACTGGGGGTCATTTTATGTGAATCCCAATTGCCCCGCATGGCGGGAATTGGTGCTGGATAGAGCGGTAACCCTCCGCCAGGCCGGTTACCACGGCCTATTCCTGGACACCGTTGACACGGCCGAGCTTTTCCCCGAGACAAGAGATGGCTTTGTGGATTTAGTGTGCGCCATCCGCAGGGAGGCAGGAGGCTACCTCGTTCAGAACAGGGGGTTCGCCGTGCTGGAAGGAACAGCCCCCTGCATTGATGCTCTCCTCTATGAGGACCTGAGCACCCGCTACGATTTCACCACCGGACATTACCTCTACGAGGAACAGGACCCATCCCCGGCACTCCCTTACAGGGGCAGCCTGGTCCTTCTTGCTCTGGATTACGCCCCTCCCGACAGACAGGCCCTCGCCTGGAAAGCCTGCCAGAGGGTTAGCTCCCTCGGCTTCACCGGATACGTGGCCTTTGACGTGTTCCTCCAGGAAGGAGGGCTCTTCTGCGACGAAGTGACCCCACCATCGCCCTATCGGGCTACCAGGTCGGGGGTTTTCAGGGGCTCAACCCCGATCGCCCTCCATGGCCTGAACTGGTTCGGGATGGAAACAACCGACCGCGCACCTCATGGCCTCTGGACCGGCAGGACTGTCCCCGATTTTCTCAGCCAGATACGGGAACTCGGTTTCACTGCCCTGCGCCTCCCCCTTTCCCCCCAGGTCCTCAGGCCCGGATATCAGACCGCCTCATGGGCCCAGAATCCGGGGCAATATCCTGCCGACGCTTTCGCAGGCCTCCTCTACTTCTTAGAAGAAGCGCGAAAGGCAGACCTATACGTGCTTCTGGATTTCCACACTTATGACCCCAACCGCATCGGTGGGGGGTTGCCCGGGAAACCCTTCGGGGATGGCTACACCAGGGAAGACTGGCTGACAGACCTCAGGAGGATGGCCGAGATCGCCCTCAGTTTCCCCAATGTCATCGGCATTGACCTGTGCAACGAACCCCATGCTCTGACATGGAGCGAATGGAAAGAGCTTGCCCTGCAGGGTGCGTCCGTGATCCTGGAAGCCAATCCTTTCATCATCGTTGCGGTGGAAGGGGTAGGCAACGCTTCCGATAACGGCGGCTGGCCCGCCTTCTGGGGTGAAAACCTGACGGAGGCCTACTTCAACCCTCTGGTCCGGGAATGGAACGTTTACCTTCCCCTCGTGATGGGTGGAGGCGGAAGCACCTCGGCTGCCCCGGAGGTCAGTGCCTCCCTCCTCGGCCACATCCTCTACCTGCCCCATGCCTACGGGCCGAGCGTCGCCTGGCAGCCTTACTTTGACGCCCCCAATTTCCCCTCCAATATGCCCCAGATCTGGGAGACCCACTTCGGCCGGTTGAAGGACCACTTCCCCTTGGGCATCGGTGAGTTCGGAGGGCGATACGAGGGGAAAGATAAAATCTGGCAGGATGCTTTCGTGGATTACATGCTGGCCAGAGACATACGCATCTTCTTCTACTGGGCCCTCAACCCGAACTCAGGCGACACCGGAGGCATCCTTCTGGACGACTGGCGCACCGTCCACGAGGGCAAGATGGCTCTCCTGAGGCGCCTCATGAGGTGAGCTATAAGCTGAGCACCTTGGGGAAAATCACCGTGGCAATGGCCCCTCCGCCGTCAACCCCTTCAAGGCTGAAACTCCCGTGCAATTCCTCCTCCGCCAGAGTCCTCACGATCCTGAGGCCGAGGCTCTCGGTCTGGAAGGGATCGAAATCCGGGGGAAGGCCCCTTCCGTCATCGTGAACGGTGATCTTCACCCTGTTCTCAAAATCCTCAACCGTCACCGTTATGCGGCCGGTGGTGCGGTCCCTGTAGCCGTGCTCCAGAGCGTTCTGTATGAGTTCGTTCACGATCAGAGCGCAGGCAGTGGCCTGCTCCGAGGGGAGGAGTATATCGGGCCCTTTCAATTCCATTGAGATGCGCTTCTCGGGAGTCAGCATCCCTTCCCTCGCCTGTTCCATTATCTTCCGGCACAGATCCTTCAGGTTTATCAGGCCCGAATCGTGCTCCGAGAGGAACTCGTGAATTACGGCTATACTGAGGATCCGGTTGATGCTTTCAATCAGAGCGGCCCTCGCTTCCTCGTGGGAGATGCGGCGGGCCTGAAGGCGGAGGAGAGCGGCCACTGTCTGAAGGTTGTTCTTGATCCGGTGGTGTATCTCTTTGATTATGGCCGTTTTGACCCTGAGTTCCTGCTCCTTGCGTCTTTCCTCGGTGGCATCGTGTATTATGAGCATGGCCCCGGCCAGGGGCATCGGTGGATCGCCCAGCAGTGGGATGAAAAACTCCCTGAGGCGAGAAGGGGGTTCGTAGATGGGAAGGGCCCGCTTTATCCAGATTATGTCCCCATCAAGCTTTTCTTCTTCCTGACAGAATTCCCCTTCCCCAAGGGCAGCTTCAAGCATCTGACGGTCGGAATCGGGCAGGCGTGAAATGGAAGCTTCTCTGAGATCGCGCAGGATGCCGAGCTTGCGGTAAAGGTTAGCTGCCACCCCGCTTACGTAGCGGATCACCTTCTGGTCATCAACCACGAGGATGCCGTCCTGTTCGGTAACGGGGTAGAAGGTTCTGGTTTTATCCAGGAGGCCGCGACGGGCCATCTGATGGAGGTAGTGGAGGGCGATCTGGAAAACCTGGCTGCGGCGGCGACGCCTTTCGTATTCCAGGAGGTTGGATTCAAAGCTCAGGGCTCCGATGACCCTTCCCGATCTCTCAATTATGGAGAAAGTCTCCTCTATCACCGGAGCATCGCTGCCTAAGAGTTCCCCCTGAGTCCGCCAGTAGCCGGGGCGCTTCAGGGCCCGAAAGACCAGGGGCCTCTCGGCCCTGTAGACGCGGCGTCCCGCAAGATCCTCCTGATAAAGGGGGGAAATTGAGCGAGGCTTTGCGTGGGCCAGAACCACCGCCGCATCTACGGCCGAAAGCGGGTAATACACGAAGGCATCGGCCTTCGTGAGATCGGCGATGAAGTTGAGCCCGGCTATGACCTTCCTCAGAACCTCCTCGTCTTCTTCCCTGATCGCCACACCAGGGTAGACCACTCTGTCCCTCCCGGAGCTTTTTCCGGAAAAATTATACAGTAATTGGGGCCTGAGGCCAAGGAAACGGCATTCCGCACGAAGTGCCCGATGTAGCTCACCTCAAATCAAACTCATCGCAGATGATCAAATCCGTGGGAGGCGCACTGCCGATCACCTTCAGGTTTTCCCAGCCTCCATCGGCCAGAACACGGTAAACGAGCAAACCCCAGCGGTATCGGCCTCCGGGAAGGGAACGAGGGAGAGGTATCTCGTAATAGTCCGAAACCACTTCGCCCTGCTGCCAGAAACTGGTTGGGTATGTGCCGAGAACGGGATGCTGGCTATCAAATTTCAGGATTTCCTGCCCCTTTTCGTTGAAAAGGCGTATTGAGATGGAATAATCCGACCGGATAGAAGTCAGAGCGCGCCAGTAAATGGTCAGGGGTATGACGCTCCCTGGTCTGAAGGAAGCTTCCCCGTAAGAGAAACCGGCGAGCTCTACCTCGTTCCCGAAATTAGCTTTTACCCCCCTGATCCCGGACGGCAACTCGTGGTCAGGCTTTTCCTTCAGCCGGATGAGGGGTCCGACGTTCACAGGATGCCACCGGTGAGCTATTCCCGGCAGCGCGCGGGCCAGGTAAAGGGGACGACCCTCCTCCCGAGCCTTCTCAGCCAATTGGTCCAGGCTCTCAACGGGATATTTGATCAGCACATCCTTCCTTAGCCCCTCCACCTGCTGCATATACCAGAAAATCGTGGCCTGCTCCCAATCGCACACAATAATAGCATTTGGCTCCACGAGGTTAAGGGCCAGGCCGAGCCTTTCCCCGGCGTGTCCCTGCTTCAGCTCCTGCCGCCAGATATCCAGAGTGGTGCCATCAAGGTGTTGCTCTCTGAAATAAGGGTAATTGCTCCTGAAGAGCAAAGCGGGTATTGTGGCCAAAGCTAAGGCGAGCAGAACTTTGCCTGAATTGATATTGCCCCTTCCCCTCAAAAACCTTTCCAACAGCTCCAGGAGGAAGGCCATCCCCATGGCGATCCAGAAAGTGAAGAGAATGAATGAGGGCAGGAAGAAAACCCAGCGCCGTGGCACATCGTAGTTCAGGCTGAGGTAAGCTTCCAGCAAAAAGGCTGTGAGCAGAAAAAGGCAATGCGACCGTGCCCTGTAAAAGTTTCCGATCAGGCCGATGAGGCCGAGGGCAAACCCGAAGGGCGTAAAGTTCTTCAGCAATGTCTCAAAATAGTATCGGATGTTTTCAATTTCCCAGGCAAAGCCCACCCGCTTGACGTAGCCCATGTCCGCAATATAAGCGATGAAATCCCTGAAGCTCCCGATAGTCCAGGTCCCGGGCGGCAATCCCCTTGCTGCTGCTATCGGGACGTAAACATACAGGAGCAGCGGCGCTGCGAAGAATAAAAGAGCTTTCGCTACAACTGTCACCTTCAGGGAGATTTTCCTGTAATTGATGCCGGCGAGAAGGAGCAGAGGAGGGATGAATAGCGCCATCGTGCGGTGGTGGGTGAGGCTGAGGCCCAGAGAAAAAGCCAGGGCGTATAGGCGAGCCGGACTGTAATTCTCCATTAGAGAGAAAGCAAGACCGCTGACGAGGACCACGAAGAGGGCGTTCAGCGCATACTTATCGCCTATCACCGCCTGCGACCAGAAAATATAAGAGGAGGCGAGGGTCAGAGCGGCGAGCGAGGAAGCAATGCTATTCCGGGTCAATTTCAGGGCAGCCAGGTGGAAAGCGGCGATTGCCAGGCTTGCGAATACGGCGGAGAGCAAGTTCATCCTGTAAGCCACCGTTCCTATGGGCAAATAACTCCAGAGCTTGCCTGCAAGGCAGAGCAGTGGGTATCCTGTGGGGTGGGTGAGCCCGAGAATGTAAGGGACAAATTGCAATTCCCCGGCATCACCCCCGAGGACACCCGGTGCGAGAGTCAGAATGTAGAGGAAAAGGGCTATTGAGAAGAGCAACAAGCTGGCCGTGATTTTACATTTCCTCTGGCATGCGTTATGCATTTCCATGCTCCGTTTCATTTTTTATAACAGCCCACCTCTATTATATTTGAGCATTGACTCTGCCTGTCAATTACGCGCGACATCTACCATCAGCACTGGCCCGCTGTGGCATCCACCGAGAGTGACCTTTGCACCCCTTGCACCAATCGGAAAGGCCTTCCCCGGCATCC
>DAOUCW010000101.1:0-2483 GCA_034431695.1 Anaerolineae bacterium
GGCTCGTGGAAATCATGGAGCCCTCCCCTCACAGGGTTGAACCGCCGTGCCCGTATTTCGGGAAATGCGGGGGATGCCAGTGGCAGCACATTGATTACCAGGCCCAGCTCCAGTTCAAGCGGGAGATCCTGGCCGAACAGCTCGCCCGGATCGGAGGCCTTGAGGTCGTTGTCCTCCCCACCATCCCGAGCCCATGGCCCTGGCACTACCGCAACTCCGTCCGCTTCAGGGTCACGCCGGAGGGAATGCTTGCCTTCCAGGCCCTCCGCAGCACCGACCTGGTGGTCATTGAGGAGTGCTACATCCTCCACCCCCTCGTGGAGGAAGTCCTGGAGGCCCTGGAGATGGAGCTTCCCCCTCTGCTTTCCCTGAAGGTCAAAGTGGGGGTGAGGACCGGCCAGCAGCTCCTGATCCTGGAGACAGCGGGGAAAGAGGTCCCGGAGCTATCCACCGAACTGCCCATTTCCTGCGTGCTCATCCCCCCTTCCGGCCCCCCGGTGGTGATGGCCGGGAGCGATTTCATCCAGGAGGAAGTGGCCGGCAAGCTATACCGGATCTCGGCCATGAGCTTCTTCCAGGCCAATACCCCCCAGGCCGAGAGGATGGTTGAACTGGTTGGGGAATTCCTGGCCCCCCGGGGAGATGAAACGCTGCTTGACGGCTACTGCGGGGTTGGACTCTTCGGGCTGGCCCTGGCAGAAAGGGTCGCCAGGGTCATCGGAGTGGAGGAGAACCCCTTTGCCGTGAACGATGCCCTCCTCAATGCCGAAGCCCACGGCGCCGGAAATACCCTCTTCCTCAACGGCCGAATGGAGGAAGTTCTGGAGCAACTTGAAGAGAAGGTTGACCTGGCGGTGGTGGATCCGCCCAGGACGGGCATGGAGAGGAAAGCTCTGGAGGGCCTCCTTCGGCTCAGGCCCAATAGGATCGCTTACGTCTCCTGCGATCCGGCCACTCTGGCCAGGGACCTGTCCTTCCTGGTGAAGGGTGGGTATGGGGTGGAGAAAGTGCAGCCGGTGGATATGTTCCCCCAGACCTTTCACATTGAGAGCATTTCCCTGCTCAGGCTCAGATCCTGAGGGGAATCAATGTCAATGACGATTCCGGGGTCGTCCACCTCCACCGTTTCCACCCAATCGGGATGAGCCTCCATTAGGGTGCGCCCACCCCTGTCGCCCTTTACTGACGCTAACTCCAGGAAAGTGGAGCGATCGAAAAGCACCGGGTTGCCCCTTGTTCCCCTGAAAGTCGGGGCCACTATGGGCTTGCGTGCCAAGAAGTAGCGGCGGATCAAGGCCGCCACCGTCTCCGGCTTCACGAAAGGCTGGTCAGCCAGGAAGAAGACCAGGGCCTCGGTTTCCGGACCCGCTGCCAGGAGCCCGGTCCTTATGGAGGAAGCAATGCCTTCTTCCCATTCCCTGTTCACCACCACCTGGACGGGCTTCCCCTCCAGGAGAGGGGTGAGCCTCTCGGCGTAAGCCCCCAGGACCACCACCACGCCTTCCAGGGGTGAACTCAGAGCTACTTCCACCACCTTCTGAAGCATGGGCACTCCTTCCACCGGGACGAGCTGCTTCGGGTATCCGAAGCGCTCGGACCTCCCGGCAGCCAGGATCACGCCTTTTATCCTCCCCACCAGATCCGCAACCGGCTCAGCGCCCCACAGAGTTGCTATTGGGACAGCTCTGACCTCGGGGGAACGGAGGAGGAGGCGAGCGATCCGGTATGCCTTCTGGAGAGGAGCCTCTTCCCGGCAGTTTATCACCGGGATGAACCTGGCCCCAGGGGGTTTACCCTTCATCCCCCCATCGGGGTGCAGGAGGAGGGAGGCGATGGCCTCCTCGTCCAGGATGGAACCTTCGGGACATCCCAGGAGCCTCGCTGCCTCCCGATGCCTGTGGACGAATTCTCCCGTGAGGGGTTTGCCCAGGGCGTCGGCGTGGGCCACGGCGATGTGGATTGAAGTGGAAAGAGGCACAACGGGCTCGTGAGGGGCAGGCGCCTTCAGCAAGCGACCCCTCGCCCCGTCGGCCTCAACGATGATGACGGCATCGCCTGCGGCTTCGTGCATCCGGTCAACCGTCTCCGGCGATATCCCCTGGAGCTTGCGGGGGAGCATGGGGAAGGGGTAAGAAGGTGGGACGGAAACCTTCTCCCTGAGCCTGCGGCGGGCCAGGATAACGGCGCTCCCCCGGTCCAAGGCCTCCCAGACCCGTTCCGGGATGGCGAACTCATCCTCCTCCAGGAGGACGGTCTCGCCCGGCCCCGGCACTGGCTCCAGGAACTTCGTGGTGGTGGTGAAGATGACCCTGAAGCCTTGCTCCTTCAGCTCCTTCAAGAGGCGCATGGCCAGGGAAGTCTTACCCCCTGCCCCGGTCAAAGAGATGACATCTCCTGCCTCAACCCCTATGGCCTCTTTTATCAACATCCGGCACCTCCCTCCATATGATACCCTGAATCGTGGGATCTGTCGATCCCCGCCC
>DAOUCW010000102.1:0-6727 GCA_034431695.1 Anaerolineae bacterium
CCGCCGTAATCCACAAGCCCCAGGTAAGCATCGGGGTTGACGGTGTAGCCCCTCACAGCCAGGTTCAGGTCGGGGTGCTCGGATGGTGGGATGTCGGGGTGGGGGGAAAGGGCAGGGATCGCCGTGTAAGAGGCGCCGGGAATTGGCTTGCAGGGTTCGCTCTTAGCCACGAAGGGGAGGAAGACGAAGTGGGAGTATTCACCCTGTTTCTGCGGCGAAGCCGGGCTTTCGGCAGTGGTCCAGCGGGGGAAGTTGAAGCTCACAAGAGCAATGCAAAAAATCAACCCCACAAGCAGGGAAGCCTTCCTCACGGCTCCTCTCCTCCAGTGCTCAATCAGGCAGGGAATTCTACCCCGAACTCCTGAGCGAGAGCTTTGAGGTCGGCCACCACTTTTTTGTCCAGAGGTATTCCCTCCCTGGCGAACCGTTCGGCGGCTTCAAATTCTTTTTCCCCGTGGATGTAGATGCGGGTCTGGCCTTCGGCTTTGGGGGACTCTTTCAGGCGACGGATGAGGTCGTCCATCGCTTCCTTGAATTCGTCCAGGGGTCTGAAGGCATCTATGCGCATTGCCCCGAAGAAGTGGCCTATGTTGGAGGGAAGGGGTCGCCCCTGTTCGTCTCTGGGGTAGACCAGATCGGCGTAGGCGGCTCCGGAGAGGACACCGCAGAAGATGTCCACGGCGAGGGCGAGGCCGTATCCTTTGTGTCCGCCCATCTCTTCTCCTGCTCCTCCGAGGGGGAGGAGGCCTCCTCCTCGCCTTTCTGCCAGGTTCCTGAGGACGAGGCCCGGATCGTCGGTCGGGAGACCCTTCTCATCGGTGGCCCAGCCCAGGGGCATCTTCTTCCCGAGCCTGTCGTAGACCTCAAGCTTGCCCCTCGGGACGGCGCTGGTGGCCATGTCTAAGACGAAGGGCCGCTCCTTCCCGGCCGGAACGGCTATGCTTATGGGGTTGGTCCCCAGCATGGCTTTCCGCCCGAAGGTCGGCACAACCAGGACATCGGCATTGGTGGAGGATATCCCGATGAGGTCGTGTTCCAGGGCCATCATGGCGTAGTATCCGGCGATGCCGTAGTGGTTGGAGTTGCGGACGGCCACGAAGCCAGCTCCGTGTTCCAGAGCCTTTTTGATGGCCAGCTTCATGGCTCTGTAGCTCACCGGCTGGCCGAGGCCCGCTCCGGCATCTATGGTGGCAGTGACGGCCGTCTCCCGCACGATCTTGACCTCAGGGCGGGGCTTCATCATCCCGCTCTTGAGGCCGTTGACGTATCGGCGCATACGGGCAACTCCGTGGGAGAAGATGCCCCTCAGGTCGGCGGCAACGAGGACATCGGCTGTGATGCTGGCGTCCTCCTCGGGAACGCCGAGCCTGACGAAGATTTCGCGGCAGAAAGCCTTCAGGGGTTCGGGTTTAACGATCGCTCCGATGTCTTCCGGCCTTATTTCCTCCATGGCAGAACCTCCTCAGAGTGTGAGTGGTCTTGAGGCAGCGAGCCTTCTTTCATACTGCTTGCGGTAAAATTCCATGTATTCTCCGCTCTTGATTTTGCGCCACCACCACTGGTTCTCCACATACCAGCGGACCGTCTCCGCCAGGGCCTGGTCGAAATCGTGGCGGGGATGCCAGCCGAGGGCCTTTATTTTGGTGCAGTCAAGGGAATAGCGGCGGTCGGGGCCGGGGCGGTCTTCGACGAAGCGGATGAGGCTTTCGGGCTTGTTGAGGAGCCTCAGGATGCGGCGCGTGAGTTCCAGGTTGGTCAGCTCATTCCCGGCGCCGACGTTGTAGATCTCGCCGGGCTTTCCCTTATGGAGGACGAGGTCTATTGCTTCGCAGTGATCGAGCACGTAGAGCCAGTCCCTGACGTTCATCCCATCGCCGTAGAGGGGGAGGGGTTGATCGTCAATGGCGTTGGTGATGAAGAGGGGGATGATTTTCTCCGGATACTGATAGGGGCCGAAGGTGTTGGAACCCCTTGTGATCATGACGGGAACACCCCAGGTTTTGTGGTAGGCTATGCACATGAGGTCACCGCCGGCCTTGCTGGCGGAATAAGGGCTTGAAGGGTTGAGCGGGTCGGTTTCCCTGAAGGAGCCTTCCTCTATGGAGCCGTAGACCTCATCGGTGCTCACCTGGACCATGCGGCTCACTCCGAGCTTCCTGACGGCTTCCAGGAGCACGTAAGTGCCGAATACATCGGTCTGGATGAAGGAGCCGGGCTCGAAGATGGAGCGATCCACGTGGCTTTCGGCAGCGAAGTTCACGATCAGTTCCACCCGGTGGGCCTTTATGGTCTCTTCCACAAGCTTTGCATCGCATATATCGCCCTGGATGAAAGTGTAGCGGTCGGGGTAATTCTGGGCCACGTCCTTCAGGTTATCAAGGTTACCGGCATAGGTGAGCTTATCGTATACCACCACCTTGTAGCCGGGATATTTCTGGAGGATGTAGCGGGTGAAGTTGGACCCGATGAACCCGGCCCCTCCTGTGACGAGGACCGTTGTCATGGTGCAGCCTCCTGAGTTTGTTTTACGCTCCGAACCTGTTCAGCCTGAGGGCATAAGCCAGGGCCAGTTGCATGAGGTTGACCGCCGGCATCCTCCCTATGCTTCCTCTGGCGCAGGCCCTCTCCCCGAATTTATCCAGCCTGTCCGGCCTCACATAGCGCGAGTAGAGGAGGACGGGCACGGGGTGCCAGCTGTGGCTCTTGAGGACGGAAGGGGTTGAGTGGTCGCCCGTGATTATGAACACATCGGGGTTGAGGGCCAGGATCCTGGGGATCTCCCGGTCCACTTCCTCTATCAGGGCCACCTTAGCTTCAAAGTTACCATCCTCTCCGTAAGTGTCCGTCCTCTTCACGTGGATGTAGAAGAAGTCGTAGTTTTTCCAGTGGGCCTCGAGGGTGGAGACCTCATCGGCGAAGCTTTCCCCTGTGTCCAGGACATCCATCCCGACGAGCTTTGCCACGCCCTTATACATGGGGTAAGTGGCTATGGCCGCCGGCCTGAGGCCGTAGATCTCCTGCATCGGTGGGAGCTGGGGGTTCCTGGAGAAGCCCCTGAGGAGCAGCATGTTGGCCGGATGGTGCGGGGCGAGGATTTCCCTGGCCTTTTCCACCCAGGCGTTCACCAGCTTCGCCGTTGCCTCAGCCTCGGGAGCGAGGGGTTCAACCGGAAGCGGGGGGAGGCCAACCCGCTGGGGGTCGGTCTCGGTGAGCTTATCCGAGAGGCCGGGGCCCCGGAACACCACCACGAACCTGTGCTCTTTCACGGGCCTGACGAAGGTTTCAACGCCCGGGAGCTTTATCGCCGATAGTTTCTCGCACAGCATGGCATTGAATTCCGTATCAATGCGCCCTGCACGGCGGTCGGTAACGAGGCCCTTTTCATCCACGGTGCAGAAGTTGCCCCTGGCGGCCAGGTCTTCCTTTTCCAGGGGGAAGCCTATGCCCAGGGCTTCCAGGACCCCCCGCCCGATTTCATAGCGCAGGGGGTCGTAACCGAAGAGGGCGAGGTGAGCGGGACCGCTTCCAGGAGTTATCCCCGGCGCTATGGGGTCCAGAAGGCCGCATATCCCGCGGTAAGCCAGGTAATCCATGTTCGGGGTTCGGGCTGCCTCCAGTTCGGTCAGGCCTTCCGGTTCCCTCGGTAGCCCCCCGAGGCCATCCATCACCAGCAGCACGATTTTGCTCTCGTTCCGGAAAATGAGCTCTCTGAGTTGCTCAAAGTCCAGCATCTTTCCCCTCCTCGCCTTCGTGCTCTCCCCAAGTTTATCAGATTTGAGCTGAAAATCCAAAAAGGGAAGAGCTCGGGCCTTCTTTGACAAGAAGTGATTTCCGGGCTACAATAGACTTTGTAAAAATTTCTGGAGGGAGGCAGGATGAAGGTGGAGATGATCCGGAACGTCGCTCTCATCGCCCACGGCGGAGCGGGGAAAACTTCCCTCTCCGAAGCTTTGCTCTACGACAGCGGCGCTATCAAGAGGCTCGGGAAAGTTGAAGAAGGCAATACTGTATCGGACTATGACCCGGAAGAGATAAAGCGGAGGATGTCCGTAAATACCTCTATCCTCCCCTGCGAGTGGAGGGGCTACAAGATAAACGTTCTGGATACGCCGGGCTACATGGACTTCGTGGGAGAGGTATTGGGTGCTCTGAGGGTCTGCGAAGGGGCCATCGTGGTCGTTGATGCTTCCGCAGGTGTGGAAGTCGGGACCGAAATGGTCTGGTCCTATGCCGATGAGCGCCAGCTTCCTCGCCTTGTCTTCATCAATAAAATGGACCGTGAGAATGCCGATTTCCTGAGGGTCGTCAATGAAATCGCCGAAAAGTTCAGCGTGAACGTTATCCCGATCCAGCTTCCGCTGGGCAGTCAGGCCTCCTTCTCCGGAGTGGTGGACCTGGTGAAGATGAAAGCGTATGTGGGTCCGGAGGCGAGGGAGGAGGAGATCCCGGCTCAGTTGAAGGAAACGGCGGAGGAATACCGCACGAAGCTGCTGGAGGCCGCCGCCGAAAGCGAGGATGAACTCATAATGAAATACCTGGAGGGTGAGCCGCTCACCGAAGAGGAAATCAAGAGAGGCCTCGCTTTCGGCGTCAAGAACCGCAAATTCGTCCTGGCCCTGTGCGGTGCCGCCACCATGGACATCGGGGGAAGACAGCTTCTGGATGCCATCGTGGACTATCTCCCCTCCCCGGCGGAAGTGGAGGTCCGGCCGGTTGAGGGAGATGAGGTCCTCAGGGCCGATGAAAATGGCCCGCTGGCCGTCCTCATCTTCAAGACCTTTGCCGATCCCTACGTGGGCAAGCTTTCCTACTTCAGGGTCTATTCCGGCGTGCTGAGTTCCGATTCCAGGGTTTTCAACCCCCGTGCGGGTGAGGAGGAGCGCATCGGCCAGCTCTTCTTCCTCAGGGGGAAGGAGCAGACCCCTGTCAAGCAGATAGGGCCCGGCGACATCGGAGCAGTGGCCAAGCTTTCCGTTACCATCACGGGCGATACCCTGTGCGAAAAGAGCCATCCGATCGTCCTGCCGGGCATAAAGTATCCGGAGCCCCTCTTCTCCGTGGCGGTGGCTCCCAAAACCAAGGCCGACCTGGATAAGCTCAGCAACGTCCTCAACCGTTTGGTGGAGGAGGACCCGACCCTTCAGGTGAAGCGGGAGCTCTCAACCGGGGAGACCATCCTCTCGGGCATGGGGGAGTCTCACGTGGAAATCGCCATCCGCAAGCTTCAGGACAAATTCGGCGTTGGGGTTGTCACTTCCCTGCCCAAGGTCCCCTACAGGGAAACCATAACCAAGGTGGCAAGGGCTCAGGGCAAATACAAGAAGCAGACGGGCGGCCGCGGTCAGTATGGAGATGTGTGGCTCAGGCTTGAGCCTCTCCCCAGGGGCGCGGGCTTTGAATTTGCGGAGGAAATATTCGGCGGAGCTGTCCCCAAGCAGTATATCCCCGCTGTGGAGAAGGGCCTCAAGGAAGCTATCCAGAGCGGAGTCCTGGCCGGCTTCCCGGTGGTGGACATAAGGGCGGTCCTCTACGATGGCTCATACCACCCCGTTGACTCCTCGGAGCTTGCCTTCAAGATAGCCACCCACCTTGGGTTCAAGAAGGCGATGGAGCAGGCTGGCCCCATCCTCCTCGAGCCCATCATGAACGTAACCATAACCGTTCCCGAGCAGTTCACGGGCGATGTCCTGGGCAACCTGAACACCAAGCGGGCAAGGGTCATGGGGATAGAGCAGAAGAAGGGGACAGCCGTGATCAAAGCCCAGGTCCCCCTGGCCGAAATGCAGCGCTACGCCACCGAACTGCGCTCTCTGACCCAGGGTAGAGGGGTCTTCTCCATGGAGTTCTCCCACTACGAGGAAGTTCCTCCCCACATTGCCCAGACCATAATTGAGCAGGCCCGCAAGGAAAAGGAGGCCCAGCAGGAGAAGAAGTAAGGCTCCGGGAAGGCTTGAGACCTTCAGAAGCCAGATGACCTGGCTTGAGGGATTTTATTTTCCACACCAGGAGGCAAAATGGACCTTAAATCGCAACTGGAAGGAAAGCTCAGAGGGCTGGAGAAGCTCGCCCTCAGCATACCGGGCTTCAGGGGTTACAAGGAGAAAGAAATCCGCCGGGAAGCCGACCGTCTGCTCCGTCAGCACGTGGCTTCCACCCTTGAAGAAGCCTGCAGAGTGCTTGGGGAAGTCCAGATAACGGTCATGACAAAGGGCAAAATCGGCCTCCTCGACGACCTGGAAAGGGCCATAAAGAAGCTTCAGAACACGGCAGACC
Source organism: Anaerolineae bacterium (assembly GCA_034431695.1). Taxonomy (GTDB): domain Bacteria; phylum Chloroflexota; class Anaerolineae; order SpSt-600; family SpSt-600; genus SpSt-600. The sequence goes on from DAOUCW010000102.1 coordinate 6,274, forward strand.
GGCTCCGGACCGCCACCTACGGATACAGCGGCTTCTTTGATGCCGTCAAGATACGGGAGGAGGAGCTTGACGCCATCTATAATTTTGACCTCTCCCTCCTGGAGAAGGCCAGAGCTATGGTCGCCGCGGCCCAGAGCGTTAAAGATGCGGCCGATAAGGGCGATGACCTCATCCCCCTCATAAACCAGCTCACCTCCGAAGCCAGCTCCCTCATGGAAATCTTCCTCAAGCGCCAGGAGACGGTGATGAGCTATAAGGCGGAAGGATAGCCATGCCCGTGATAGAGCGCACTTTCTGGATCAAGGCCCCGGTGGAAGAAGTCTTCGCTCTTCTGGCGGACCATTCCAGGGACCCCGAATGGCTTCCGGGCCTTGTGGAAAGCCGCAATTTCCAGGGGCATGGGGCTGGCGCAACCTGGGAATGGTCCTACCGGATGGCAGGAATAACTTTCCAC
>DAOUCW010000103.1:0-3947 GCA_034431695.1 Anaerolineae bacterium
CACCTGCCTGCCCGAAAGGGTATCCACCCCCCGCACGATGACTTTGCCGTCCTCCCGGTAGATCCGGGCCACCTTGCCACGAACGTAGAGGACGCGGTCTTCCATTACCGCCCGCTGGATGAACTCCTCGTAGCCCTTCCCGGCCGAGCGGATGTCAATGTAGAAAATGATGGCCTGGCCATCGTGAACCCGGTGCCTGTAGAGCATGGCGTGCTTGGCGGTATACATGCAGCAGATTTTGGAGCAGTAGGGCATGTGGCGCTCGGGGTCACGGGAGCCGGCGCACTGGACGAAAACCACCACTTTGGGCTCCTTGCCATCGGAAGGGCGGAGGATTCTCCCGCTCGTGGGGCCTGAGGCTGAGAGGAGCCTCTCAAAGGCGAGGGAATCAATCACATCGGGTATGGCCCCTCCCCCGTATTCTCCGAGCTCGGTCAGGGGCAGGAGCTCGTAGCCTGTGGCTACAATTATTGCCCCCACCTCCTCCTCAAAAGTTCTCCCTTCCTGATTGTAATCAATGGCCCCGACGGGGCAGAAGCGCTCGCAGACCCGGCACTTGCCCTGGGTGAAATACAGGCAATTCTCGGCATCTATAACGGGTTTGTTCGGGACAGCCTGGGGTGAAAGGGTGTAAATGGCCTTGCGTTTCCCGATCCCTCGCTCAAAGTCGGTGGAGACAACCCTCTTCGGGCATTTCTCCTGACAAACCCCGCACCCGGTGCACAGGTCCCAGTTTACATAAGCAGGATGACGGTAGATGCGCACTCTGAAGTTTCCGATTTCGCCTTCAACCGACTCCACTTCGGAATAGGTGTAGAGCTTGATCTTGGGATGGCGGCCCACCTCCACCGTGCGGGGTGTCAGGATGCACTGGGAGCAGTCCAGGGTGGGAAAAGTTTCGGAAAGCTGGAGCATGTGTCCGCCGATGGAGGGGAGCCTCTCCACCACAACCACTTCGTAGCCGGCGTTGGCGATATCAAGGGCCGACTGTATCCCTGCGATTCCCGCTCCTATCACCAGGGCTCGCTTAATGGGCATGGCCTGAACTCTCCTCGTGCTGTTCTTCCCGCACCTGGAGCTTTGAGTTTTTCAGAAGGCAAACCGGTGAACCCTGCCCGCAGCTCTCGCACTCGAACTGAATGGTCGTGTGTTCAATGCCGAACTTCTCGGAGAGGATGCGCTTGAGGTTTTCCATGATCTTCTGAGCCTGGCTTATGGCCTGATCGGCCAGGACAACGTGGGCACTCATGGCCACAAATCCCGGGCTTATGGTCCAGACGTGCAGGTCGTGCACTTCCTGCACTCCCTGGACGTGGAGCATGGCCTCGGCCACCTGGGAAGCCTTTATTCCCGGCGGCATCCCTTCAATCAGGATGGGCACTGTCTCCCGCAGAACCCTGCCCGACCCGATCAGGATTACAAGCACGATGAAGGCGCTGATGAGGGGGTCAACCCAGAACCAGCCGGTGAAGTAAATGATCGCTCCGGCAATGATGACGCCGATTGATGATAGGGTATCGCCCAGGACGTGCAGGAATGCGCTGCGCACGTTCAGGTCGTGGTGCTCGTGGCGGCGGAGGATGAGGGTAACCGCACCGTTGAGGGCGAGGCCCATCAGGGCTATGGCCAGCATTGGGCCCACCAGTATGGCCTGGGGGTTCAGGAACCTCTCCCATGCTTCGCGCAGGATCCCGAAGGCTACCAGAAGGAGCGTGGCTCCGTTGACCAGCGCAGCCAGAACCTGGACCCGGTGGAAGCCGTAGGTGTAGCGGTCATCGGGGGGCAGGGCGACCAGACGAAGGGCAAAGTAACTGAGGGCTAAAGCCAGAAGATCCAGGAAAACGTGAGCTGCATCGGAAAGCAGGGCCAGGCTTCCCGTCCAGAGTCCTCCTGCGACTTCGGCGATCAGGATAAGGCCTGTGAGCATCAGCGCCCAGGCAAGGCGTCGTTCGGCATGGTTCATTCCATCAACCCCTTCGCTCTGAGCAGAGGTCTCGGGTCAACATAGTGCTTATCAAGTTCATATCTGTTCGGATCAAGGCCCAGGGCTATGGCCAGTAGCTGGGCGTAGTAGAGGACGGGGATGGGCCTGAATCCTCCCTTTTTCACGACGAGGTCTTTCTGCCATCTATCCAGGTTGAATTGGCAGAGGGGGCAATTGGTGGCGATGGCTTCGGCTCCGGCGCGGTAGGCTGAGGAGACCACCCTGTAGCTCATCTCCATTGCCACCTCGGGCCTGATGGCCACCAGGTAATTTCCGCAGCATTCCACCTTCCCGCCCCAGGTGACCGTCTCGGCTCCGAGGGAGGCCATGAGGTCGTCGAGGGCGCGGGGGTTTTCGGGGTCGTCGTAGGCTACTTCCGCCGGCGGCCGGAGGACCATGCAACCGTAGTAGCAGGCTACTTTCAATCCCGTGAGGGTTTTTTTGACTTCGCCCCTCACCTTTTCAAAGCCCACCTCATCCCTTATCACCTGAATCACATCCAGCACTTCCACCTGGCCCTGGTAATCTGCCTCAATGAAGTAATTGAGCCTTTCCCGCTTCTCCTTATCCAGGCGGAGGACCCGGTTTGTCCGTTTGAGGACGTTGTAGCAGGTTGTGCAGGCGGTGGCGAGCTTTCCCCCGTGGTTGGAGGCAGCGACCAGTATGCGGGCTGGTCCGGCCAGGTCCAGCAGATTATCCACCAGAAGCGGAAAAGAAGCTCCGCAGCAGTTCCAGTCCGGCAGTTCCTCCAGTTCAACTCCCAGAGCGGCCATGGATTCCCGGACCGAGCGGTCGAACCCTTTCCCTTTGGTGTTGAGAGTGCATCCGGGGAAATAGCTGACCTTCACGGGGCCTCCTTCGTTTCAATTGAATGGGAGTCTCGGCTTTGCCTGCGGATGGGCATCGGGTGCTCTCCTAAAGGGTGTATTTCCTGAAGCCGGCGATTATTGCCTGCTGGGGGAAGGAATCCAGTTCCTCTTCGGGGATTTCGTTGTGCTTAAGGAGTTCTCCGTCCTTTTCCATAGCCAGTTCCCTGAGGGCTTCCATTATCCTTGAAAGGTCCACCCCCTTGGGGCAGCGGGCGTAGCAGGCCTGGCAGGCTGCGCAGAACCATATGGTGGCCGATTTGAGGACCTCTTCCACCTGGCCAAGCTGGAGGAGGCGTATGACCTGGCTGGGCAGGAGGTCCATGGCGAAAGCGGCGGGGCATCCTGCGGAACATTCTCCGCACTGGTAGCAGGCAAGGAGGTCCTGTCCGCTCAGTTCTTCCACCCTCCTGGCCAGGGGATTGAGGAGGAATTTCTCCAGTGAAATCACCGTTCCCATTTTCCTCTCCTCAGAGAAGCCTCCTTCTGGTGCGCTATCAAATATTACCTCAGCCCGAATTTTTTGTCAATGGTCTGCGTGTTGCTCCTGCCCGTTTTCGGGTTTATAATAAGTTTAGCCAGAGGGGAGGAAGTGCCGATGGATTTGTTTATTATCCACCAGCTTGCAGCTCTCCTTGCCCCACACATATCCCGGTTAGGTGGTATTTTAATTCAGGGTGCCCTGAATGCCGCCGCAGAGCAATTGATAAAATCCCTGTGGGAAAGGATCTTTACAGGCGAGAGGAGAGAACCCCTGAGCGCAATTGATTGGCCTTCTCTCCCGCTTGAACGGAAACAGGCCATTTTGCGCAATGTTCTCCAGAGCGCCTTCAAAGAAGACCCTGAGCTCGCCCGGCAAATTATAAGCATCCTGAAAGACGCTCCTGATGAAGCCCTTCCCTGGGGTCGCGCCTTCCACCCCCTGGATGTAGCTTTCCGGGAGAAACAGAAAGACCGCAAGCCAGCCAATTTCTACGATGGCGCTCGTCCCAACTGGGCCAATATCGCCCTCAACCACGACGCAAGGCGAACTCTTTACAGGGATTTATGGGAATTCGCCACCAATTCAGACCTTTCCCCGTTCCGCGTCGGCATAA
>DAOUCW010000104.1:0-4303 GCA_034431695.1 Anaerolineae bacterium
AAGGAGCTAACCAGGAGAGCAAGGAAAAGGGCTGCTGCGAAGTTCACCCGCCAGAAAGTTTCCGGATCACTGCCCTGCCTCCTGGCCCAGGCCCGGCTCAAATCCTTCACCCCGATGGCCGAAACTGCTGCGATGGATGGCAGAAGGGCACCGCCGGAGTGGAAGAGGCTCCCCCGGGGGCCTGGGTAAGTGAAGATGAAAGTCATAACGAGGAGCAAAGCAAGAGCGTAGATGAAGAAAGGCCTCAGGAAGGGAAGGCAACGCAGCCTCCTCAGGCCGAAGGCGAAAGGCACAGTCAGGAAGACCATCAGGAAGACGGCTATGACGGTCTGGAAGTTAAGCCATCCGGCCCTGAGCTTTGAAGCGATGACGGCCCTTGCCCCCCAGGCCAGGTAACTTCTCCAGGAGATCTCCTTACCGAAGGAAAAGAGGTCGTCGTAATTGGTGAGGAAGATCGTCTTTACCCCCCATGGGGGAAGAGGCGAGCCCAGGAGGATTGCGTTGCGGGCAAACCACGGCCCCATAACGAGGGAATAGGCAGCGATGAAGAAGAGGACCAGCCTGCGCTTCCCGGGCGTGGGGAGGAGGAAGGCCAGGGCGAGGAGCAGCAGGAAACCGTCGGCACGAGCCAGGTGGGCGAAACCGGCCGCTGCCCCGGCCAGGAAAGCCTGAGCAGGGACTCCATCTTCCAGGAGCCTGCCGCAGAGGAAGAGGCACAGCCCTCCCGCCAGGGCAAAGGGGGCAAAGCTGTCGGTGGAAGGCCAGAAGGCCACGTAAAAACCGGAAAAAACGGTGAGGAGACCGGCCAGGACCGGGATCGCCCTGCCCTTTTCCCCAACCCCCGCCTGCAGGAGTTCAGCCGTCCTGTAACTCAGCAGCGGCAGGAGGGAAGCCAGGACGATGAACGGCAACCTGGCTGCAAAATATCCTGCCCCCGGAAGCTCAAGGAAGGGCCAGACCAGGAGCGAGGGCAGAGGCATCCAGTAAGTGAAGGCCGGGTGAGGGATGGAAGAAGGCGAATCCAGGTAGTTCCAGAGGAAAGGCTCCACCATCCCCTTACCCCCGGCCAGGGCCTGAGCTACGGAGAAATAATAGCACGCATCCATGTATCCTGGCTCCCTCAGGAAGGACGCGACCAGGAGGTAAAGAGCTGATGCGAGAAGGAAGAGCGAGGCCGGAATTAAGATCCTGCCCAACGGACCCTCTCCGCCGAGAGCTTGCACCCGGATTTCCCGCTGGTATTATATCCAGGGCAAGCTTCCCGGCAAAAGGCGTGCCGACCCTGAGTTCAAGCCCAGCCCTGTTCTCCAGACACCGGGACTGCTTTGCCTGGAAAGGGCTGAGCTTTTCCCCTTTCACCCTGCTCTGAACCGGAGGCACAGCACCGACCGGAACTCCGCTGGGAAGGAGCGGGCGGAGGAAAACTACTTTCTGCAAATTGTGGCAGGACAGCGGGCTATCTTAACAGCGGCAGCCCCCTGCCTTTCCACCCTGTATATTCGTCCCCCTTCCCTGAAAGTCTCCAGAACGACGAAATTCCGTGATATTATGCCCACTAATTCGTGCCTGCTGTTGAAAACGCCGCCACCGCTGAAGCCGCGGGCAACAGGCGGGAAAATGGCCAGAAAATTGCCACCCAGCTCCCCTGTGAATTCGCCATCGCGAGGATAAATTACCGCGAGCCCACCGGGAAGGAATTCGTGGCCTATGAGATAAACCATTTCGCCCGGCTGCAGCCGGGAAGGATCGCCGAAAGAGAGGGATGGAACCTCGCCCAGGGGCTCAAACTTCAATACGGCCAGGTCAACCGGAGGGATGACATCCTCCACCTCCGCCGGGATCTCCTCCTTCCATTCGGTATGAGGCCGTGAAATTAAGATTTCCTCAGCCGTTATTTCACCGGTCCCCGGATCGCCGAGCAGGTGGAAAGCGGTCAAAAGGAAGCCCTCCGCCACAGCTATGCCGGTTCCGGCCCTCTCTCCTCCAGGGTGCCTGACCCTGACCAGGAAAGCAGCTCCCTGAACCTCTCTGACTCTGGGGTCCCTGAGGAGCCGGAGGAAAGGAGAGCCCGGAACCGGCTCCTGCATCCTGGCGCCTGCCAGGACCAGCAACAGAGCGAGCGTCGCAAAAACCAGCCCTCTCAGAACCCACTTAGCCCCGAGGCCGATGAGCCTCATCTTCTGTATCTCAGCACTTTGCGTATGATCGCCAACATTCTGGCGAGAAATCCGGACTTCTGCGGGGGCTGAGGTGTTTCCTCCGCCTCTTCCACCACCTCGTAGGCCACCCCCTTCTCAACCACGATGACCCGCTTGCCCAGGGAGAAATATCGGCCGAGGTGGGGGTTATCGGCCAGCAGGCGGAAGTAAGCCTCGCTGCCGAAAGGCACTTTCACCGTTTCGGTCCTGCCCTGCTCAAAGGCCGTATCAATCCACACCCCATTTCTGATGATGAAGGTCTTATCCCCCACCTGCTTGAGACCTGCACTGACGGCAGCAGGCGCCGCTGTCACCTTCTGGAGGTCCCTCTGCACCACGCTCTTCTGGACCGCCTGGGCGCCGAAGGAGGCCTCAGGCGCAGCGCTCAGGGTGGGCATCAGCCGCCTGACAGCCTCTTCCTTCCTTTCGGGGGTGAACACTTCCTCCTCAATGAGGAACGAGGTGTAAGGGGTTATGATCCCGTAGCGCAGGGACAGCTCCACAATCTCGTTCACGATCTCCCTGCTCTCTCCGTGCAGTGCGATCTGCTCCATGAGGTAACCTATGCGCCTGGCAGCCCATATCCTGGCGATGAATTCCTCCCCGCCTTTGGTCAAAAACTCCGCATCCCAGGAAAAAACCTCCTCCCTTTCACCCCTCCGGCCCTTCAGCATTACCGAGGCCTTGCCCCCTTCCGTATATCGCCCCACCACCACAAGCTGCGAGCCGGCGAAAAGATCGGGCAGGGGCCAGGGGTGGAGATCCCTGACTTTCACGCCGCTGAAATCCAGGGAGAGGTCCGTGAGGACGGGTGAGCTTATGCGGGAGTAGAAAGTGGAAATGGCCGCTTCCAGATCTTCCCCGGGCCGCACGTAAGTGCTTATACCCCGGTGCTCCGAAGCCAGCTTATCAAGGAGGAAAGTGTTGACATCTTCCCCAACGCCGAAGGTGAAAAGGCGAACGTTCCCCGGGACCCTGCGGCCCACTTCTTCCACTATCCGGCGGACATCGGTAACCCCCACCGTGGGCAAACCATCGGTCAGGAACAACAGGTATGTGGGCCTGTCTTCCACATCGGACAAGGCTTCCATGAGAGCCTGATGAATGTTGGTGCTGCCTCCGGCATAGAGCCCTTCAACGAAATCCAGGGCTTTCTCCCTCTCCGAAACCGGGACGAGGGAATCGGCGAAGCGGGATACGCCCGTGGAGAAAGCCAGGATGTTGAAGCGGTCCCCTTCGTTCAGGCGGGAGAGGACGAATTTCAGGGCTTCTCGGGCCTGCCTTATCTTTTCCCCCTCCATGCTGCCCGAAACATCCAGCACGAATATGACATCTTTGGCAACTTTTTCCTCCTCCGGACGGATCGCAGGGGAAAGGAAGAGGATGAAGAAGCCATCCTCTCCCGCCGGCTTGTAACTCAGGAGACTGAACCCCACCTCCTCGGGAGAGAAAGAGAAATAGAGGGCAAAATCCCTGTCGGGAAGGACATTTCGCTCCTCGTATCCGGCCACGGCTCTGTTTTCGCCCTCCCGCTCTACCCTGACCTCATGGCTCGGAGAGTAAACGAGTTTAATGGGGTGCCGGGAAGTTATTTCAACATTTATGCTCACCTCCTCTATCGGCCTGGCCGAGAAGCGCTCGGTATCCAGCGGGTAGATGTATTTGACCAGCCCACCTTCGTAAGGGAGGAGCTGAGTGTATTCAACCTGAATCCTCCTCTCGCCCCCGGGTGGTATCGGGAAGATGCTGGCCTGGAAAGCATTGCGCCCGACGTATTCGAGGAGGGCCGGATCCTTTGATTTCCTCACGATCTCCTCATACAGGCGCCGGGCTTCCTCTTTCCCGAGGAGCTTACCCTCCAGCTTCTTCCCATCCACATACATTGAGAAAGACGAAATGGCTGCATCTTCCGGGAATGGGAAAACGTAAACCCCTTCTATCGGGAACTGGTTCGGGTTGTAGAAGAGCTGGTCAATTCTGGTTACCGCCACCTGATCCTTTATGCTCACGCTGACCCTGTGATACTTTATCTCCAGGGCCGAAACAGGGGGAAAAGGGGGCTTGGGGGGATGCGGGATTATGATGCCGTCGGCCAGGGCCGGGGA
>DAOUCW010000105.1:0-8368 GCA_034431695.1 Anaerolineae bacterium
CCGGTGAGCCGTCAGGAAGAGGGCTTTGCGCCGGTTCCACGAACACCAGAAACAGTTGAGGGGATCCTCCCCGGGCTTTGACCCCTCTTTCAGGCTCACATGCTCAAAGACATAGGGGATGCCTTCCCGCCGGAAGATTTCCTCCAGCACCTCCTCCTGAACCCCGAAGCCGTAGTCATTCTGGATGTTTATGGCGATTATCTCGTAGCGCTGGGGTGAGAAGAACCTCCTCCAGTGGAGGAGATGCAAAAGGGTGAGGCTATCCTTCCCCCCCGAAACCGCTACGGCAATCCTGTCTCCGTCCTCTATGAGCCCGTGCTCGCGTATGAGCCTGTTGACCTTCTTCAGGAGGAAGTAAGCTCTCCTGCGAATATCCGGCTTGTTGAGAAGGCTCCCCTCCGGAAGTTCCATGTCATAAGGTGAGGGGGAGAGACCTCCCCCTCGCAGGAAACGGGTCTTTTAGCCTAAAAATTTCGCCATGTAATTGGCCAGATCGGCAACCCGGAGGCTGTATGTCCACTCGTTGTCATACCAGGCCAGGACCTTCACCAGGTTGCCGCCCATGACCATGGTGTTCTCAGCGTCTATGATGGAGGAATACTCGTCGCCCTTGAAGTCCAGGGAGACGAGGGGCTCATCCTCCACCCTCAGAACCTTCAGGCCCTGGTCCTCCCACTTCTTCTGCCACCGCCTGTAGGCTTCGTTCACCTCCTCTGCGGTGGTCTCCTTCTCCGTGACCACCACGAGGTCCACTATGGAGACGGTGGAAGTGGGAACGCGGAGGGCGATGCCGTGCATCTTGCCCTTGAGTTCAGGGATTACGAGGTGGATAGCCTTGGCTGCGCCGGTGGAGGTCGGGATTATGTTGAGGGCAGCAGCCCTCGCCCTCCTCAGATCCCTGTGGGTGAGGTCCAGGATCCGCTGGTCGTTCGTGTAGGAGTGGACGGTGGTCATCAGCCCCTTCTGGATGCCGAACTCCTTGAAGAGGACATAGGCAGCCGGAGCCAGGGCATTGGTGGTGCAGGAAGCGTTGGAGACGATGTGGTGCTTCTCGGGGTCATACCTATCGTGGTTGACGCCCATGACGATGGTTATGTCTTCGCCTTTGGCGGGAGCAGTTATGATGACCTTCTTCGCCCCGGCTGGATTGAGGTGGGCTTTGGCCTTTTCGGCATCGGTGAAGACGCCCGTGGACTCAATCACGATGTCCACCCCGAGGCTGCCCCAGGGGAGGTTTGCCGGGTTGGCCTCAGCGAAGACCTTGATGACGTGGCCGTCCACCACGATCCTGTCGCTTTCGGCCTTTATGTCGGCCCTAAAGCGTCCGTAGTTGGAGTCATACTTCAGGAGGTGGGCGTTGACTTTGGCGTCGGTCAGGTCGTTCACGGCTACCACCTCAAAGACATCCCTGTAATTCTCCCACATCGCCTTGAAGACCTGGCGTCCTATCCTTCCGAATCCGTTTATCGCTACCTTTACCATTTTTGCCCTCCCTGATGGTATATTTCAAGTATAACCCTGGCGAGCCTGTCGGGATCGTGCCGCCAGGGGTGTTCCCTGTCAACAAGGTCGGCCATCACCACCCTGTAATTAGCGTCATTGATAACCGGGCGGACGGGTTCGGCGTTGGGGATTTCAAAGTCCGTGTTGCTGTTGGCGATTATCACTTCAAAAAGGCCCTTCCCCACGTTTCTCTCCAGCGCTCTCACGTGGTCCTCCAGGGTGAAGCCATCGGTTTCGCCTCTTTGAGTTGCTATGTTGCAGATGTAGATCTTGAGCGCCCTTGAAGCCCTTATGGCCCCGGCTATCCCCTCCACCATCAGGTTGGGCATTATGCTGGTGAACAGGCTCCCCGGGCCAATGGTTATTATGTCAGCGTTCAGGATGGCCTTTATTGTTTCGGGGAAGGCCCTTGCCCCCTCCGGTTTTATGAAGAGCCTCTCAATCTTCCCCTGCTTCTGCGGTATGGCCGACTCGCCCTCCGCTAAGGTGATTTCGGAGGTTTCAGGGCAACGGACTTCAGCGCACAGGGTTATCCTCTCGGTGGTGGAGGGGAGGATGCGCCCCTTTATGGCCAGGACCCGGGCTGATTCGGAGAGGGCTTTCTCAAAGCTCCCGGTTAGTTCGGTCAGAGCTGTTATCAGGAGATTGCCCACGCTATGGCCGTCAAGCCCTGCCCCCTTCCCGAAGCGGAACTGGAAGAGCTTAGCCATCAGGTCCTCGTCATCGGCGAGGGCTACGAGGCAGTTCCGGAAGTCCCCCGGGGGCAAGGTGTTGAAATCCCTCCGGATCCTGCCCGATGACCCCCCATCGTCGGCCACGGTGATAACCGCAGTTATTTCAGGGGTGTATTTCTTGAGCCCTCTGAGGAGGGTGTGGAGGCCGTGCCCTCCTCCTATAGCCACGACCCTGGGGCGAGAGCTGGCGCGCTGACGCTGCAGCCATCTCAGGAAAAGTATTATAGGCAAAAATTCGCCGATAGCAAATATTGGGGCAAAAGCGCCGGACCCTGAAAGCATCTGTTTTCTCCCGCTTCACTGGGGGACCCAATCAAATATCCCTGAGGAAAAACCAGACGAGCCTCGGCTGGCGCTTGTCCAGGCGGTTCAGGCCAGCCCTGCGAGCCATTTCTATGGCTTCCTCGTATTCTTCAAGGGTTATGCGGCGGGAGAGTTCGGGAATCTGATGAGCCCTGTAGCAGGGCCGATACTGGTCCATGATGTTGAGGTAAGTATTCCTGGAAATCTCCTCCGCCAGGAAACGGACGATCTCTTCGGTTCCCGCCAGGCGGTTGGGCAGGACAAGATGCCTCACCAGAAGCCCTCTCAGGGCAATCCCCCGCTCATCCAGAACCAGGTCACCCACCTGGCGGTGCATTTCCTTGACCGCAGCCCTGTTCACAGCCGGATAATCTTTAACCTTTGAATAGCGCCAGGCTATTTCGGGGTCGGAATATTTCATGTCCGGCATGTAGATGTCCACGATGCCGTCCAGCAGCTTGAGGGTTTTCAGGGAATCGTATCCTCCGGTGTTGTAGACCAGGGGGAGGCGCAGGCCCCTTTCCACCGCGATGAGGAGGGCTTCCAAGATCTGGGGGACCACGTGGGTTGGGGAGACCAGGTTTATATTGTGGCAGCCGATGTCCTGGAGGTAGAGCATCATTGCAGCCAGTTCTTCCGGCTCCACCTCCCGGCCCTGGCCCAGCTGGCTTATTTCGTAGTTCTGGCAATACTGGCAGTGGAGATTGCACCAGGAGAAGAAAATAGTGCCGGAGCCATGGAGACCGACGAGGGGGTCCTCCTCTCCGAAGTGGGGGTGGAAGCTTGAAACGACGGCCTTCCTCCCGGTGCGGCAACCTGCCCCTTTGCTCCCCTCAAGGCGATTGGCTCCGCACTCCCTGGGGCAGATATCGCACCTGGCAAGGCGTGCTACAGCCTCCTCCACCCTCCTTTTAAGCTCGCCCGACTCATAAAGGGCAAGGTATGCCGGTGCAAAATCAGCCAAAGGAATCCCCCCCTTCCACGGGTTAATATAAAGCACCGGACAGGGTTTGTCAAGGGCCTGCGCCTTCAGGAAAGGACGAACTATGTAGCCGCCTGACCATTCCCCAGGATCCAGGGCGTCCAAAACGTATTCCGTCCGCTTCGCCCCACTCGCACCGTTTTTGGGGTCGTATTCCTTCGCCAGCCGGCGGCCCAGGCCCTCGTAATAGAGCCGGGTGACCTCCCGGTCCACGCGGTGACCCTGATGGTTGGTCCGATAGGCCTGGGCGGTGATGAGCTGACCCTCCCGGTCGCAGGTGCAGTCCATCCCCTGGGGGTTCGGCCCCTGCGGACCCGGCCAGTTCAGGCTAACCCGGTTGCCGCGGGCGCAGCAGATGGGTCGGGGAAATATTTGCCTATGGGGCCGTTCAAAGTTAAAATTCAGGCAAAAAAGGAGGCATCATGACCGGCTATGTTTATCATCCCATTTACCTTGAACACACCCTCGCCGGCCACCCCGAGAACCATCACCGCCTCCTGTCCATAATGAAGCTGCTTGAAAGGGAAAATGTCCTCCCAAGGCTCAAGCTCATTGAGCCCAGGCCGGTTTCCCGGGAGCTCCTGGAAAAAGTCCACTCCCCACGCTACATCCAGCTGGTGAAGGAAATGGCCGAAAGCGGCGGGGGCCACCTGGACCTTGATACATACATGGGGCCGCGCTCCTACGAGGCAGCCCTCATGGCAGCCGGAGGAGCCGTTGAAGCAGTCAGAGCAGTGCTGGATGGAGAGGTGGAAAATGCCTTCGCCCTCGTAAGGCCCCCAGGTCACCACGCCACCCCAACGAGAGGCATGGGCTTCTGCATCTTCAACAACGTGGCTATCGCCGCCCGCTACGCCCTCGAGAGGAAAGAAGTGGAAAGGGTCCTGATCGTTGACTTTGATGTCCACCACGGCAACGGCACCCAGGACATCTTCTACAGAGAATCCTCCGTCCTCTACTTTTCCACCCACCAGTATCCCCACTACCCCGGCACCGGCTACATTACCGATATAGGGGAAGGGGAAGGCTACGGCTACACCGTCAATGTGCCACTGAGGGGATGGGTGGGGGATGAAGGGTTCAGGCAAATTTTTGAAGAGATACTGGTCCCAATAGCCAGACGCTACCAGCCCAACATAATCCTGGTCTCGGCCGGCTTTGACTCCCACTGGGCCGATCCCCTGGCTTCCATGCTCCTTTCCATAAAGGGCTACACCGAACTGGCCCGCATCCTGAAATCCCTGGCCGATGAGCTCTGCCAGGGACGCATTGTCTTCGTCCTGGAAGGGGGCTATAAGCTTGAAGTCCTCTCCTACTGCGTCCTGAACATCTTCTACGTCCTCATGGGTGAAGATAAAGTCATTGACCCGCTGGGGCCATCGCGGAAACCGGAGCAACCCGTAAATGCCGTGATCCAGAACCTGAAGGAAATACACAGGCTGTCTTAACGGTCAGCGAAGTGATCCCACCCTTCGGGCCTGAGGGGTTGCCTTGAGCCATCGGGCATCAGGATGAAGCGCCCTTCCTCAGGACCGAGGATCAATCCGATCTCGGTCACGGGGGTTGGGTGCAGGGCCTGGCGGATCTGAGGGGCTTTATCCGGGGGGGCAGTGAAGAGGAGCTGGTAATCCTCGCCTCCGGAAAAAGCCCAGCGGTATGGGTCCTCCCCCAGCAGAGAGGCCGCTTCCTTCAACTCCTCCGAGAGGGGGATGTCGGCCAGGCGGATCATGACGCCGACCCCGCTTTCATCGCAGATGTGGCCGACATCTCTGGCAAGCCCATCGCTTAAATCTATGGCCGATGTGGCGAGCTTTCCGAGGGCGAGGGCACGGCCTTCCCTCAGCCTGGCCCTGGGAGTGAGGTGGGCCCGATAAAGGGGTGCGAACCTCTCCTCCCGGATCCCCCTGAGGAGGAGGGCAAGCCCCGCTGCCGAATCGCCGAGGGTGCCCGTGACCATTAAGAGATCCCCGGGCCTGGCCCCCCGGCGTGTCAGGAAGAGCCCTCTCTCAACCCTGCCCAGGAGGAAGACATCCACGGCGAAACGCTCCGGGAGGCGGGCCATGTTGCCGCCCACTATTCTGACCCCCGCCTCCGCCGCCTCATCCCTGAGCCCCCGGTAGAGCTCATCAATGAACTCAAGGTCTGTATCGGGTGGAAAGGCCAGGGATACGAGGGCGAAATCCGGAATCCCTCCCATGGAAGCTATATCGCTCAGGTTTATCGCCAGTGCTTTCCTGCCGAGCTCGTATGGGGTTATGAGGGAGGGAAGGAAGTGGATGCCCTCCACCTGGATGTCGCATGTAGCCAGGAGGAGCATTTCCCCCGGCCCTTCCAGAACGGCAACATCATCGCCAATGCCTACGATGACCCTTGGGTCAGGTTCGCTCAGGTGGAGGCGGATCCTGTCAATGAGGCCGAATTCACCGAGGTCTGAGACTTTCATTCCTCTTTTTCCACTTCCACCACAGCAAAGGCTATGGCCCAGCTCACCACTCCCCATGTCAGCCCCGGTATGAGGATGCCCAGGAGGATGGACATGGGGTGGAGATTGCCCTGTTTTATTAGCCCGATCACCGTCAACAGGGCTCCGAGAAACCCGAAGATTATGCCCACTTTGAGGGGCAAACTGAGCTTGCGCCAGAGGGTCAGAATTTTCATCTTTTACCTCCCCGTGCTCTTGACTGAACAGCCCTGATGGTGTATAATTTTTATAGAAAGCGGGGTGGAGCAGCGGTAGCTCGTCGGGCTCATAACCCGAAGGTCGCAGGTTCGAATCCTGCCCCCGCAACTGTGGCGGCGTAGCTCAGCTGGTAGAGCAGGCGGCTCATAATCGCCGGGTCGCAGGTTCGAGTCCTGCCGCCGCCATTTTTTATTTCAGGAAATCCCTCAGCTTCCGGCTTCGGGAAGGGTGCCTCAGCCGACCAAGAGCCTGGGCCTCTATCTGCCTTATCCTCTCCCTTGTGACCCCGAACTTGCGTCCCACCTCCTCCAGGGTGTAGCTGTAGCCGTCCAGAAGCCCAAAGCGGAGTTTCAGGATCTTGGCTTCTCTGGGGGACAGGGATTTCAGGATTTCCTCAAGTTGTTCCCTCAGGAGGGACTGGGAAGCAGTTTCGGTCGGTGAGGGGGAGGATTCGTCCTCAATGAAATCGCCCAGGAAACTGTCTTCCTCTTCCCCGACCGGTGTCTCAAGGGAGAGGGGGCGCTGGGACACCCTTATTATCTGCTCCACCTTGCTCGGGGAGATGCCCATCTCCGCAGCTATTTCCTCCGTAGTGGGCTCTCTCCCCAGTTCCTGAACCAGCTTGCGGACGGCTCTGGCGAGCTGGTTTATCTGCTCATACATGTGGACGGGAACCCTTATGGTCCTCCCCTGATCGGCAATGGCCCTGGTGACGGCCTGCCGTATCCACCAGGTGGCGTAGGTTGAGAATTTGTAGCCGCGCCGGTAATCAAACTTCTTGACAGCCCTTATGAGTCCGATGTTTCCCTCCTGGATGAGGTCCAGGAAGGGGACACCGCGTCCTATGTATTTCTTGGCCACGCTCACCACCAGCCGTGAGTTCGCCTTTATGAGGTGGTCCTGGGCTTCTTTCCCCTCCTCCACAAGCTTCTCCAGCCTCTTCCTCTCCTCGGGATCTGAGACCCCTCGGGCAAGGCGCTTCTTAGCCAGGCGGCCTTCTTCAATCTTCTTGGCAAGCTCCACCTCTTCCTCAGGGGTGAGGAGCGGCACCTTCCCCACTTCTTTGAGGTAGAGGCTTATTGTATCGTCCACTTCCACATCCTCATCGCTTTCGTCCTTTGCGCTTGCACTTTTACCCTTGCGGGGGAGAGGCTCCTCGCTCACTTCAATGCCTTCTTCGAAGAGGGCATTGAATATATCCTCAAGGCGTTCCAGGTCCCTCTCGGCATCGGGGAGGGCATCCAGAACGTCGTTGTAGGTGACAAAGCCATTTGCCCGCCCCAGGTTCAGAAGGTGCTCCACCACATCAATTTCTTCGGGGTCCTCTGCTTTCAAGCTTTCTTCTTCTGCCATTTCGTCAATTTCCAGCCCTTCAAATTCCTCTAACCCTCTCGCGTTTTTCCTTCCCATTTTCTCCCTCCACTCGGGTTAAAAAATAATAAAAGGGGCGAAGTTTTCGGGCGAAGCTTTCAGGTTGGTGCTTTTCCATTATCAGAAATTCTCCGCTTTCCGCCCTCACTTCCGCACCCGTCAGTCGCAGTGCCAGTCGCTAATAAAATTATAAGGCATGGGACCTCCGAAAGCAATACCTTTTTCCCTTGGCCGGACTTGCTTTGCCAGCGTTTTCAGTTTATAATTTTATCGGTGTTCCCCAGACCAACGGAGGTAAGAGAGATGGCGAAGCTGCTCAGGATAAACATGACGGACCTCTCCGCCAGGTTTGAGGATCTCCCCGAGAAGTATAAATACCTGGCGGGGCGAGCTCTGACCTCTTCAATAATCTACGATGAAGTTGACCCTACCTGCCACCCCCTTGGCCCTAACAACAAGGTGGTCCTGGCGCCCGGAATTGTAACCGGAACCAATGCCCCTTCAAGCGGTAGGGTCTCCGTGGGAACCAAATCCCCCCTTACCGGTGGAATCAAGGAGACCAACGCCGGCTCCGAATGGCCTCAGCGCCTCGCCCGCCTGGGCATAAGGGGCGTGATCATTGAAGGCTACCCCAAAGAGCCCGGCAAGTTCTGGCTAATCCACATCTCCAAGGATGGCGTTAAGTTTGAGCCGGCCGACGAGTATGTGGGCAAGAGCCTCTACGAAGTCTACCCCAAGCTCTTTGAACGCTTCGGCCGCAAGATCGGAATAATGAGCATTGGGGTGGCCGGAGAG
>DAOUCW010000106.1:0-5283 GCA_034431695.1 Anaerolineae bacterium
TTCCCCACCCTGATCCTGACCCCTTCCTTTATCTTCTTCCCCTTCACCAGGGATTCCCATAACCTCTCCCCTCTGCGGGACAGGAGCAATAGCTCCACTTTGCCGCCGGTCGGGAGCTTGTGGCCGTAGAGGCGGGCCGGGATAACGCGGCTCTGGTTGGCCACGAGGATATCGCCGGGCCGTATGTATTCAACGATATCCCGGAAAATTCTGTGCTCAATGAGACCAGTTGCCCTGTGCAGGACCATCAGGCGTGAGGAATCCCTCGGCTCCACAGGGCTCTGGGCTATGAGCTCGGGCGGAAGGTAGTAATCAAACTCGGCCGTCTTCATCCTCCCGATAAATTTTAAGCCAAACACGGGGTAAGAGGCAAGAGCTAAAGGACTTCCGGGGAACCCACTGCAGCACCCGGGGAATTGCCCTCTTCTCCCCTGGGCGAAGGAAGTTTCCTTGCTTTTAATCGGCCTTTACGCCGGGGATTATGTATTGGATCTGCCGGTAAGGTTTGACCTGCTCTCCCACCTGGTCCTTGATTATATCGCCCGAAACGTGCATGAGGGTGTCTCCCCAGGCAGGGTCCTTCTCCATACTGGCAAGGCATGGGTAATGGTGGTGGAGGAGGCCGGCTTTCTCCGCGGCATCGTCAGCGGAGACTCCCACCAGGTTCTGGGCCACAAATCTGGCGCAACCACAAACGGCGTCCCTCATGACTTCAACGGAGGAGATGGTTCTGGTTTTGGGGTCAACTTCAACCCTCAGCTCGGGCCGGCCGAAGTAGCGGGTGAATTCCGCCAACAGGGGATCGCTGTATTCAATCTTCTGGCGACGGCCCACCAGGTAATGGTCGGGGGCGAGGGTGCAGAGGGGCTTGGGGGTCACGCACGTAACCCCCATCTCCCCGAGCCATTCTCTCAACTGGCGGGCGAGGCCAGGCGGAAGCCACTGCTCGTTGTCCACCGCCACCAGGACTGCCCTGGCTCCGGTCATCCGGACGATTTCGGGCAGGAGTTCCGCCACGCCCGGGTGCTCGGCAAAGGAGAGGATGAGGTCGGCCTGGGGCAAAGAAGGGGGGAGAAATTCCCCCGGTTCATCTATAACCGGGGGCAGGAAAGCAGGGGCTTTCCAGACCTCAATTTGCCAGTGCTGCGGACCGTGAGCGCGGATGTTATCAACATGCCTGCTGCCGTATTCGCCCGATATGATGGCCAGTATCCGCATGCTCGCTACCTCCGGGTTACTCCGTAAATTCCACTATGACTTCCTTCACGTCCCAGAGAGGCTCAATCTTCTCCACAATCTCTTCCTTTATGTTGTTGGCGAAAATGTGATCCGGGGGCAGATCCACCACCACCCGCACCACGCCATCCTTGACTTCAATTTCTTTGACGAGATTTGTGCGGACGAGGTCAAGGCCGGTGAGGGGGTTCATGACTTTCTTGAGGCGCTTCCGAACCACTTCCACGGTGGTGGGCTCCCTCTCCTTGACCAGGCCGTGACGCTCCTCATAGTTCTGGATAGCAGCCCGCAGGCCCTCCACGGCCAGGACGGAACAGTGAGCCTTGATCGGCGGCAAACCACCCAGGGCTTCGGCAGCCTGCTTCCAGGTTATTTTCTTGGCCTCGTCAATCGTCTTGCCCTTGGCGAGCTCCGTTATGATGGAGCCGGTGGCAATGTTGGAAGCGCAACCGTATGATTCAAATTTGATGTCGGTTATGACCCTGGTTTCGGGGTCAACTTTTATGTAGACAGCCACCATATCGCCGCAGGCAGGGCTTCCCTCCACGGCCTTGCCGTCGGCGTCCTCTATCCGGCCCACGTTCCTTGGGTTCCGGAAATGCTCCAGAACTTTCTCACTGTAAGGGAACTTCATCCCGCACCTCCTTAAATTACTTCTCTGGTCCTATTTTGGATCACCAGCAGCATGCCCCGCAGTGACAAAAGTCCCTCCTTTGTGCCCCGCCGGGAAAGCGAGTAGAATTCAGTGGAGGGCTGGACATGGAGATCAAGAATTTGAGCAGGGATGAGTTCAGGGAAGTCCGGGAAGAGCTGGTGAAGCTTTACCTGGAAAGCTACCAGGGCCTTGAGAAATACTCCTACAGGGCGCCCTGGATGGTCAGGCGCTACCTGAACTGGCTCTACAAGGGGGATCCATCGGGATTCTTCGTGGCGGAAGAAGGTGGGGCGATCGTAGGTTTTGCATCCGTCCACAGCCGGTGGTTCTGGGGAGGAGAGATTTTCGGTGAAATCCACGAGCTGGTGGTTGCCCCGGCCCACCGCAGGAGAGGGATCGGCTCTGCCCTGCTGCGCCACGCCATTGATTTCCTCCGCTCCAAGAAGAGAAAGCGCATAGGCCTGTGGGTTGGCAGGGAAAACGAGCAGGCCAAAAGGCTCTACCGGAAATTCGGCTTCCGCCCTACCGATGTCTACGATGTTTGGGAGAGGTGGGTGCTTGACGAGGCTAAACCTGAGAAGCAAGGGAAATGAGCCTGTCCAGCACTGCAGCTAACTCAACGAGTTCTCCCAATCTCACCCTCTCGTTCTCCGTGTGGGCCAGGGGAAGCTCCCCCGCACCGAAGATCGCAACTTCTATCCCCTTGTGGTAGATCGGCTCCGCATCCGTCCAGCTGGGCATGCCCGAAAGCTCGGCCTCTCGCCCGAGAGCCTGGCGGATGGCTTCCCGGAGGATGCGGACAACTCCGGCCTGGGGTGAGATTTCAAAGGGGGGATCCTGGTCCAGCACCCTGATGTGGCCGTAGCCCGACACCGCCCTCTCCATTTCAGCCAGAACTTCTTCCGGCAAAAGGGGAGGGACGAGCTTGACATCCAGGCGGACCAGGGCTTCATCGGGCACGAGATAGAGTTCGGGGTGGCCTCCGCTGAACCAGTAGGGCATTATATGGGGCTTGCCGAGCAGCGGATGCTCAACCCGCATGAAGTCCAGAGCCTGGATTTTCAGGAGGGCCTCAAAGGCCCTGAGGATAGCATTCACTCCGGCCCCGGGACAGGCTCCATGGGACTTCCTGCCCCTGATGTTCAGTTCCAGGTCCAGCGAGCCGGATTGAGCCACTGCCACCCTGAGTTCTGTGGGCTCCAGCACCACTGCCATCCTGACCCACGGGGGAAGGCGCAGGTTGCGGCTTCCTTCCCCTTTGTCCTCTTCATCCACGGTAAAAGCAACGTTTATCGGAAGATGGTTGAGCTCAAGGACGCTCAGGAGAGCGGCAATCTGGCCTTTGGCATCGGCCACGCCGGGGCCGCAGAGGAAAGGACCTTCTTCCCTCAGGGTGTAGTGGGAGGTCGGAAGCGTGTCGGAATGGGTGGCGATGAGGAGAGGGCTTTCGCCCCGCCAGGCCAGGAGGTTGGGCCTGGAAGGAGCCACCTCCTGAAGTTCGCTCTCAAATCCGAGCCTGCGGAGGTTTTCCCTGAGGTAGAGCTGAATGGCCTCCTCGTGACCCGTGGGGCTCGGTATCTCCATCAGGGCTTCAAGCCACTTCCTTATCCTCTCCTCCATGGCGAACCCAGGCCAAAGTCAACATGAAGGCAACGGCCAGATCGGGCAGGAAGAAGGAATGGTCCACAATGCCGTGGGCTAAAGTCTCCACCATCGTCCCCATGAAGCCCAGCAGGAAGGCTTTTTCCTCGCCTTCAGGCATGGACCTGTAGCGTCTGAATCCTGCCCTGAAGAATTCAAAGAGGATCCACCCCAGGATGAGAGGTCCCCCTATCCCCAGCCTCGTCCACCAATCCAGGAGGAAGTTGTGGGGATGGGAGAGATTCAGTTCCTGCCAGGCTTCGGGAAGGACGTAACGGGTCCGATACTGGTAGAGGAAATTGTCCAGGCCAACCCCCAGGATTGGGCTATCCCTGAGCATGTTGAGGGTGGACTGCCAGAGCTTGATGCGGAAAAAGCCTGTCCCCTTTTCCAGGTCCAGAAGGGAAGCGAAGCGGGCAGTCCACAGCCAGGGCACGAGGGCCACAGCCAGAATGGCCAGGGCAAAGACCGCAGGAACGACGGCCTTCCTTCCCCTGAGGGCGAAGACGAACAGGAGCGCAGCGGGAATTCCGAGGAAGAGAGCACCCCTGGAGAAGGTCAGGTAGAGGGCGGGGAGGATGAAAACCCCTGCCGCAAGGTAGAGCCACCTCCTCATCGTCCTCCCCCAGAGGACAACGGCCAGAATGACCGGCACCGTCCTCCCCAGGAAGAGAGCGAGGTTGTTGGGGGAGCCGTAGAAAGCTTTGACCCTCCTGACCCCCTCCACTGCAACGGCCTGCCCCTGAAAGAACTGGTAAATTCCCACCAGGGAGACCGCGAGGGCACTGGCCATGAAGGCATCGGTCAGGAAGAAGAGGGTGCGGGGGTTTTTCCTGCGGACCAGAAGGATGAGTCCGTAGAAGAGAGCCGATTCGGCCACGACCCTGCGGAATTCGTAGGCGGCAACTCCGAAGTTGCCGGCCCAGAGGAGGGACAGAGCCCCCAGAGCGACAAGGGCTCCCACGGCCAGGTCAAGCCCTGTGAACTCCTGCCTCAGGTCCTTCCTGAACCGAACCAGCGTGGCTACTGTTGCGAGGGCCAGGGCGAGCTCCTGCGGGGAGAAACTCTTCACCACCAGGTCCTTGGGGAGGAGGAAGAAAGGGGTGGCGAAGGCGGTGACGGCAAGGCCGATCTCGGGCCAGAAGTAGAAGGCCAGCAACCAGAGGGGCAGGGAAAGGAGGGAGGCCAGGGGTGGGAGGAAGAACCAGAGGATCGCCATCGCAAGGAAGGCCGGTAGAGAAGCCTCCGGAAGCTGTGGGACGGGGATGGAGTCAAGGATTTTCAGGAGGAGAGGGGCAGAAAGGGCGAGGACGTATAAACCGGCGAGCAAAATGATGGGTAGCCTGGACTTTCCCTCCTCCCCCCTTACTCTGAAGCCGATGATGGCCCACTGCCCCCAGCCGCCGTCGGGGACGATTTCCACCCGGTGCGTTCCGAAGGGAAGGTCCCGCGCCAGAGGGATGGCGGCGATGCGGTTCAGGGGGTCGTATAGGACCACGTAACTTCTCCCGGATGAATCCCTGGGCAGGGCGTCTGGGGGCTTACCGTCCACCGTTACGAAGAGGAAAGCTCTGTAACTGCCCCTGCGCACCAGGATATCAAGGCCGGTCCCACTGAAAGAGAACTCGAGGGAGGCGTTGCCCTCAGCTCCATGGGGGATATCGGCTCCGTAAGGGGAGAGGCGCCAATCCCCGCGGTAGAGGATGGCCGGGTGGTCGGGACGGTAGGAGCCCGGGGCGAGCAAAGGGGGG
>DAOUCW010000107.1:0-6653 GCA_034431695.1 Anaerolineae bacterium
GGATTCCTGAATGCAGATGGGTCGCGGCCCTTCCAGTTCAATTCCAGGGACCTCCAGCGCCTCCAGACTCTCGCCGATTACATCGCCCTGGCCCTGGAGCGGGTCAAAATGCTGGCTGAACTCTCCGAATATTCTGAGCAGATGGAGAGGCTTGTCCAGGAGAGGACCGAGCAACTGCAGGCTCGCCAGGCCTGGCTCGAAGCGATTTTCAAAGGTTCAAGCGATGGCTACATCCTCTTCAACCCTCAGGGTGAGATCCTGGAGATGAACCCCGTGGCATGGGCCTGGCTTCACCAGATTACATCGCGGGAAGAATCTGAGGCCCTCCGCCGGACCCTGGTGGAAATGGCGCGCCAGGCTCAATCCTACCCCGAAACCACGAAGGAACTGGAAGGGGGAGATCTGCACATCAAGACGATGCCCCTCGAACCGGGCTACCCCGGCTCCCTCGCCATCCTCCACGAAGTCACTCACCTGAAGGAGCAGGAGAGGTTAAAAACCAAACTCATAACGGACATCTCCCACGAGTTGCGCACCCCGCTGTCTGCCCTGAAGCTTTACGGCGAGCTCCTCCGCACAGCTCCGCCCGAAAAGAAAAACTTTTACCTCGGACAAATCCTGCAGCTCATAGATCACTTTGCCGCGCTCGTGGGAGACATAATTGAAGTGGGGAAACTGGAGTCGGGCAAAGTAGAACTGAAACCCATCCCTGTGGAACTCAACGAGCTCGTCGGGGAGGCCCTGGGGAAATACCGCGCTGAGGCCGAAAAGCGCGGGCAACGGCTGGAATTCTTCCCCTCGCAGGAAAACCCCACCGTAATGGCCGATCCCCACCGCCTGGAGCAGATCCTTGACAACCTCGTGGACAACGCCATCCGTTACACCCCCGATGGGGGACGGATAACTGTTTCCGTTGGCCTCTGCGAGGAGGAAGGCCGTCTCTGGGGCGTTGTGGAAGTCTCGGACAATGGCCCGGGGATACCGGAGGAGGAGCTTCCCCACATCTTTGAGAGGTTCTTCAGGGGAGAGAAAGCGCGGTCCTCTCAGATTTCCGGCACAGGCCTTGGCCTGGCCATAGTGAAGGAGCTGGTGGACCTCCACAGGGGCAAGATAAAGGTCAGGAGCAAGGTGGGAGAAGGCACAACTTTCACCCTCCTGTTACCCTGCCCCGGGGTGGAAAGCCTCAAAGGGGAGGCATGAATGGCAACAATTCTGGTAGTGGAAGATAACCTCGCTCTGCTCTATGGCTTGAAGGACCTTCTGGAGCGAGAAGGCTACAGCGTCCTCACGGCGCGTGATGGGGTGGAAGCCCTTGAAGTCATGGAAAAAACTCGCCCCGATCTCATAATCGCCGACATCATGATGCTCCGGATGGACGGCTATGCCCTATACGAAGCCGTCCGCAGTCGGCCGGAATGTGTCGCCATCCCCTTCATCTTCCTCACGGCGAAAGCCACCCGCGATGACATCATAAAAGGCAAAGCCATGGGGGCTGAGGATTACATAACCAAGCCCTTTGATGTAAGGGAACTCCTGGCCGTGGTCCGCTCCCGCCTGGAGAGGGCCAGGGCCATCCGGGAAGCATCCAGAGCGGAGGTGGAGAAGCTCAAGGAGCAGATCATAACGGCCCTCAGCCACGAACTCAGGACGCCTCTGACCTACGTTGTGGGCTACACCGAGCTCGCCCTGGAAGACCTCAAATCCATGCCCGTGAACGAATTCCAGAATTACCTCCAGGAAATAAAGAGGGGAGCAGAGCGACTCACGAGGGTGGTGGAGGATTTCCTGCTCCTGATTCAATTGGACTCTGGCAGGATCGGCGAACAAATCCGGCGGTTCTCAGAAGTTCGGAATGACCTGCCGGAGATTGTGAGCAAAGTTGTGGAGAAATATCGCCCCCTGGCCGAAAGCCAGGGAGTCCGCCTTGAATTCCAGACCACCGATCCCATCCCCCCTGTCCGCATCCTTGAACCCCTCTTCGCCGATGCCCTGGGTCGGCTCCTGGACAATGCCATCAAGTTTTCCCTGCGGGATGAGAAAGAGGTGAGGGTGCACCTCTACGGGGAAGGGGGTTTCGCGAAGGTGGCGGTTAAAGACAGAGGCATAGGGATTCCGCCGGAGGAAATCCCCAACCTCTTTGAGCGGTTCAGGCAAATAGGCAGGGAGAGGACGGAACAGCAGGGTCTTGGGCTGGGGCTGGCAATAGCCAGGGAGATAGTGGAACTTCACGGTGGCAGGATAGAGGTGGAAAGCCAGCCCGGCTCCGGCAGCACCTTCACCATCTGCCTCCCCGCAGAGTTAGCCTGACTTGCCGGGGTTGCGATCCCTCCGCTCAGTCCTCTTCCTCGTAAGCCTTGAAGAGGACCCAGTATTGCCTGCCGGGGCCGCGGTGGAAGTAAATTTCAAAGGTCTCGCCCGTGTCCACTTTGACGAGGAAATAATCCCTGTGTCTGCGGCGCCACCAGGGCTTCTTCAGATCCACAAAGCGGCGGATCCCTTCAATCTCCACAACCCTGTATTCTCTTCCACGCCAGACGATGCTCTCGGGGAGGCCGGGGCTTTCTGAAAGTTTTACCTCTATCTCTTCACTTATGAACCTCGGGAGGGCCATGTTCTCAGAATAGCCGCGGCTGGACGACATCACCCGGATAGGGAATCCCCAGGTGTTCGTAAGCCCTGCGGGTTGCGACCCGGCCGCGAGGGGTCCTTTCCAGGAAGCCTATGCGCATGAGGTAAGGTTCTACCACATCGGCAATGGTATCCGGCTCTTCTCCAACAGCAGCAGCTATGGCCTCGGCCCCCACCGGCCCGCCGTCAAATTTCTCAATGATTGTCAGGAGGATCTTCCGGTCCAGTGCGTCAAGCCCGATTTCGTCCACTTCCAGGAGGTTCAGGGCTTCCCGGGCTACCTCCCTGGTGATCTTCCCATCGGCCCTGACCTGGGCGTAGTCCCGGACACGGCGCAGGAGCCTGTTGGCCACCCTGGGGGTTCCCCGCGACCTGCGGGCTATTTCCTCTATCCCGCCCTCGTCTATCTCCACCCCCAGGAGCCTGGCAGATCGGCGGACTATCTGCTGCATGGCCTCAAGGCTGTAGAAATCCAGCCTGTATACGAGACCGAAGCGGGAACGCAGGGGTGAAGTCATGAGGGCGAGCCTCGTGGTGGCCCCAATGACGGTGAAGCGGGGAAGGGGCAGCCTTATGCTCCTGGCTGCAGGCCCTTTGCCTATCACAATGTCCAGGCAGAACTCCTCCATGGCCGGGTAGAGGAGCTCTTCCACAGGCCTGGCCAGGCGGTGGACTTCGTCAATGAAGAGGATATCGCCCTTCTTCAGGTTTGAGAGGATGGAGGCCAGGTCGCCCGTGCGCTCAATAGCAGGGCCTGCGGTGATGTGGATATCGGCCCCCATCTCGTAGGCGATGACGTGGGCCAGAGTGGTCTTGCCGAGGCCTGGAGGACCGTAGAGGAGAACGTGGTCCAGAGGTTCCCCCCGCTCCCTGGCAGCCTGTATGGCAATGCGGAGGTTCTCCTTGATCTGCTCCTGCCCTATGTATTCATCAAGGGACCTGGGGCGCAGGGAAACTTCAGCTCTGGTCTCATCACCTCTGGCCCTCGGAGAAACGATCCTCTCTTCCATCTTGAGCCTCCCGTAAAATTATACCCCATTGCAGGGAAGGGGGGCAAAACATCGCCCCGTTTGGGATTGGGCTTGCAATAACCGGAAAAGAGCGATAAACTATATCCGATTCTGGCCCAAGGAGGAAAGCCATGAGGCTGAAGGGGAAGCGCATAGCAATCCTGGCCGAAGATATCTACGAAGATCTGGAACTCTGGTATCCCCTCCTCCGGATGAAGGAAGAAGGGGCGGAGGTCAAGGTGATCGGCACGGGCTCCGCCAGCCAGTATACCGGAAAGCACGGCCTCCCGGTCCAGGTGGACCTGTCGGCAGACCAGGTCCGTGCCGATGATTTTGACGCTGTGATCGTCCCCGGGGGATATGCTCCCGACCGGATGCGCCGCTACGAATCCGTCCTCAAGTTCGTGCGGGAAGCCTTTGAGAAAGGCAAGGTCGTGGCTTCCATCTGCCACGGCCCCTGGGTCCTGATTTCAGCCGGCATCCTGAAGGGACGCACGGCCACCTGCTTCTTCGCCATAAAGGATGACGTGATGAACGCCGGCGCCAATTACGTGGACAGGGAGGTTGTCAGGGATGGCAACCTCATAACCTCCCGGATGCCGGCAGACCTGCCTGCTTTCTGCCGGGAGATCATCCAGGCTCTGAGCGAACGGTAAGATGAGGGAGCCGGAAAGGCCTCTGATCCTGCTCACCAACGATGACGGCTTCAACTCTCCGGGCCTGAGAGCTGCAGCCGAAGCCCTCGTGGACCTGGGGGAACTCGTGATCGTGGCCCCCAGGGAACAGCAGACGGGGATGGGTCGCTCTCTCCTACCCCAGCACGATGGTTCCCTCTACCGGGAAGAATTTGAAGTGAAAGGGCGGTCCATCCCCGCCTTCTACCTCTTCGGCTCCCCGGCTCAGGCTGTCCTCCACGGCGCCCTTGAGATCTGCCCCAGGCTCCCGGACCTGGTCGTGGCGGGAATAAATTACGGGGAGAACCTGGGAACGGTCATAACCTTATCGGGGACGGTGGGGGCTGCCCTGGAGGCTGCCGACCTCGGTATAAAGGCCCTGGCGGTTTCCCTGGAGATGCCAAAAGAACTGCACCTGAGCCTCTGCCCCAAAATTGATTTCACCACGGCGATGCACTTCACCCGCCTTTTCGCCCGCATAATGCTCAGGATGCCGCGCCTCCACGACGTTGATGTCCTCAAAGTTGACATCCCGCAGGGGGCAACTCCCGAAACCCCCTGGCGGATAACCAGGCTTTCCCGCCAGCGCCACCACTACCCGAAACCGCGCCCGCGGCTTTCCCTCGAGGACAAAGCCCGCATGGATTACGAAGTCCGCTTCGATCCCGAGACTCTCGAGCCCGATTCGGACATCTACGCCGTGGCCATTGATAAAGTGATCTCCGTGACCCCTCTCAGCCTTGACCTCACCTCCAGGATATCCCTGGAAGAACTCCAGGCCATAATCTCCAGAATCCAGGAGGAGAAGTGAGCGACACCCTGCTCATAGCGAAGCTTTTGCTCATCTTTGCAGCGATGCTCTTCTTCCTCTTCCGCCAGGTGGATGTGGGCCTCGTGATATTTTCCGGGGCCGTGGTGATGGGGCTTCTCTCCGGCAAACCCCTTACCGTGTGGGGCAATGCCTTCCTCAGGGAGATAACTTCCCGGAGCACTCTGGAACTCTTAGGGGCCGTCCTCCTCATCACCACCATGGTGGAACTCATGCGGGAAACGGGGAACCTGGACAGGCTCGTGAAATCCCTGGGCATCCTTCTTCCTGACTGCCGGCTGAGCATCCCGATACCTCCGGCCATCCTCGGCCTGCTCCCGATGCCTGGAGGAGCACTCCTTTCGGCCCCCATGGTGGCTGCGGCCACCGGAGATCTGCCCCTGAGCAACGAGGACAGGACTTTCTTCAACTACTGGTTCCGCCACCTCTGGGAATACATCGTCCCCCTTTTCCCCGCCGTCCTGATCGCCTCATCAATAACCGGTATTCCGGTCAGGACTCTCCTCATCGCCCAGACCCCGTTCACCCTCGGAGCGATGTTAGCAGGTGGCATAATCCTGGTCAGGCGCCTGCCCCATCGGCTCGCTCCGAACAATTCCGCTGAAGAAAAGCGGATGGCCTGGAAGGAGCTTGGGATTGCGCTCTGGCCTGTTGCCCTGGTGATAGCCGGGACGGCCGGGTTCGGGATCAACCTGCCGATGCTCCTCATTCTGGCGATAATCCTGATCATCGTGGTTCACAGGCCCGGACCGGAGAAGGTGAAGAGGGCGCTGAAAGGAGGCCTATCCCTCCGGAACGTCCTCCTCATCCTGGGGATCATGGGTTTCAAGAGGATGGTGGAAATATCAGGAGCAGCTCCTGCCGTCTACAGAGCCCTCGTGGCCCTCCACTGCCCTCCAGCCCTGATGGCTTTTCTCGTCCCCATGAGCGCAGGTGTCCTGACCGGTGTGACCGGAGCGGCCATCGGGATAACTTTTCCTCTCCTCAGCCCCATCCTGATCGGTAGTGCCCCTCACCTGAACATGGTGGCCTTTGCCTTCGGAGCCTCTTTCATCGGGGTTCTGCTCTCCCCCTTCCACGTTTGCCTCGTCCTGACGAGGGAATACTTCCAGGCCAGGTGGGGGCCGGTTTACCGCCTCCTCGTGCCCTCCACAGCCCTCATCTCAGTTATTGCTTTTCTGGTTTACATTCTGCTGCCGAGGTAAGGGAATGGGAAAGATCCTGAGGTTCCTGCAGAAGATCCGCCAGATTCACGCCCTTGAGCACGCCACCATTCACATCCTGAGCTGGCGCTACCCCCACATCCGCCTCGTGGGCCGGAGCACCGATTCCGGCTTCTACATTTACGGCAACGTGGAGACCGAAGCGCTGGCTGCAGCGGTGAGCGAGGCTCTGGTGCGCCTGCAGAGAGGGGAAAAGGAGCTGGCCCTCCACCCCCAGTGCGGGACGAACCTGGCCACTGCCGGGGTCCTGGCGGGGCTTTCGGCATTCCTGGCCCTCGTGGGAAAGCCT
>DAOUCW010000108.1:0-14877 GCA_034431695.1 Anaerolineae bacterium
GGTTAGAGGAGCAAGGGGCAGGCCCCTGAAGGGTTAACGCCCGCCCCAGTTTCTCATGACCAGCGGGAGGAAAACTCTGCGCAGGCCTCCACCCACAATTTGCACACCACGCCAGCCAGCCCAGTTGTTGGCCTCGCAGCTCTCTGACACGCACCCCG
Organism: Anaerolineae bacterium; assembly: GCA_034431695.1. Classification (GTDB taxonomy): domain Bacteria; phylum Chloroflexota; class Anaerolineae; order SpSt-600; family SpSt-600; genus SpSt-600. The sequence continues at coordinate 159 of DAOUCW010000108.1, forward strand.
CACTGTTATCACAACCCCATGTAGAATCGCCAACGTCAACGTAAGCATAAAGGTCGTAAACGCCAGGCTCAATGGCGACAGGAGAGACATTGAAAGTGGCGGTGAAAGACCCATTAGCCCTGAGTCCGGGAACCCACTTGAAGCAATAGCCTTCCCATTCCCCCGGACAAGCCTGCAGGATCCCATCCCAATCGCCTGAACGGGAAGGAGGCGATGAAGGGTGAGGCTTAAGATAAAGGAGGAGACCCACGTTTTTGTCAACGGCCTGGCTCCCCTGGTTCAGAACCGTGACCGTAACCCTCATCGTTCCGGTTACAGGGACAACGGCCGGTGAAACCTCAAGCCTGCTTACCACCAGGTCCACCCCACCGGTCACATCCCAGTCGCTGGCAACGTTGTTCCAGGGGTCCCATTCGGGCTGGGAAGTCCGGATAGTGACCGTGATGCCAACAGCACCCGGAAGAGAAGAGGTAACCTGGACGGAAAAGGTGGCAGTAGCCATTGCCCCTGCCTCAATCGGTCCGACGGAGCGGGTGAAGCAGCTACCAGAGCCGAGCCAGCCGGGATTGGAACCGGCAGCAAGGCCATTGCTCAGAGTTATGCCGAGGACCGCACTCTCCACCCTGAGCCCGCAGAGGTTGGTGTAAGTGATGAGATAGTTTAAAGTCTCACCAGCGCTAACCAGCCCCTTCCCATCGCTCACCGAGACTGAAAGGTCGGGGATGAAGGCGACAGGATGCTCCACCTTCGCTCCCTTTGAACCGGGGAAGGTCCCGTAGCTTTCGCGGGCTTCCACCCCGTAGAATTCGTTGGTGATGGTGTAAACATTGCAGCGCGGGAGGGATGGATTGACCTGGACGACGAAGCTCCTCTGGCCCGAAGCACCCTGCGCGAGGGTCAGCCCTGACCAGGAAAGGAGTCCACCGCTTAGGCTTGCACCGCCAGCATCCACCACCGTAACGTTGGCGGGAAGCATGTCCGTCAGGACTACATTCCGGGCAATTCCACCTGAGTTGGTGAAATAGAGGGTGTAGGTTATGCGGTCGCCCGGGAAAACAGGCGTGCCCGGTGGAGGTGCCGATCCCTTGCTCACCGAAAGGGCCGGGCAACCGGCTATAGCGTGGGTTATGCTTTCCGAAGCGCTCAGGCCAAGCCCCTGGCCGGTGGCGTAAGCTGCGTTGGAAATAACCCCAGCGGTGCAGGTCACCACCCTGGCGGTTAAAGTTGCCCCCCAGGAGCTCCCCGAAGCCAGAGATCCCACCGTCCAGCTAAGAACACTGCCGACTTGAACCGGTGCCGGGCTTCCCGACACAAACTGAAGCCTTGAATCCAGCGGGTCTGTAACCACAACACCGGAAGCAGAAGCCCCACCCGTATTAGTTATGAGGATGGAATAGGTTATCAGATCGCCAGCCTGGACCGGGCTACCGGCCGGGGGCTGGGAAGTTTTGCTCACCACAAGGTAAGGGGAAGGCATGCTGACTTCATGAGTCACCGGGTTGCTCTGAACCGTTCCAAGGCAATCGGCGGAGATGTAGGCACCGTTGGTTATTGTCCCGGAAGCGTTCCCCTTTACCTGGGCCGTGAAGGTGACGAGGCCCGATGTCCCCGGCTCAACCCTTCCCACAGTCCAGCTTATGACGCTTCCGACAAGAGTCCCCCCGCTGAGGTGCTGAAGCTTTGAGGCGAGCGGGTCTGTTATCACTACACCCATGGCCGGCGATTGTCCTGTGTTGGTGTAGTAAATGGTGTAAGTGATGATGGTCCCTGGCGAGACGGAGGAACCGGGTGGAGGATTGGAGGCCTTGGCTACCGTCAGCGCAGGCGGACCCGCCACGGTGTAAGTCACGAGGTTTGACGAGAAAACGTCGGAAGCTTCCGCCGTGGCTTTGGCGGTATTGGCGATCTGGTGATTTTCATCAAGGCCGCACCTGACCCTGGCCACGAGGGTTACGGTCCCGGAAGCGCCAGGCCCCAGTGGCCCAACCGTCCAGGTGACAACGCCACCGGAGTAGGAGCCGCCCGATGAGGCGCTCACAAAGTCGAGCGCACTGGTGTCCAGCGTGTCCGTCAGGAACACGGTGAAGGTGTAATAGCCACTGTTGGTCACAGTTATGGAGTAAGTGATCGGGTCATACCACCGCACCTGAGAGCCGGGCTGAGGGGTTGAGGTTTTGTGCAAAGCCAAGCGTGTGCCCCTGACCGTGTGGGTGATCTCGTTGCTGACCTGAGAGAGGACGGGATCTGGCTCACCGGAAACGAACGCCTGGGAATAAGCTACGTTAGTGATAGCAGTCCCCGCCGGAAGCCCTGGTTTCACCCGGGCGGTGAAAGTCACCTCCCTGGCTTCACCATGACCCAGGCTTCCCAGGGTCCAGGAGATGACACCGTTATCCAGAATGCCTCCGCCGTAAGGTGTGATGTCAGAGAGGTTGACATTTATATGGTCAGTTATGTTCACTGCCGAGAAAGTGGTCCGGTAGAAGTTGGTGAAGGCGATGGTGTAAGTTACAGGCTGCCCCCAGTAGACGATGTTTCCCGGTGGCGGAGAAGCGCTCTTGGGGAAGGATCTGAGTCCGGTGATCTGGATTGTGTAAGTGGCGGAGACAGGCTCAAAGGTGTAGACGTTGCCCAGGGCATCGGTGATGGGCGGGTGAGAGATCCACACGGTGTTGGTTATGTATTCCGAGGCAATCCCTTCCCCGATTTTTATGCGGAAGCGAACCTGGCCGAGCAGGCCATAGCTTCCTGCGCTCACGGTTCTGGTGTAGAGATTGCTCCCGGCCGGATACCACCCCCAGCCGACGAAGCTTGTTCCTTCGGGGAGATCTTCGGTTATGACCGCATTGGGCAGGATCACGCCACCCGTATTGGAGAAAATCAGGATGTAATCGAGGATGTCGCCCGGGGAGGCTATGCCGAGGTAAGAAGTCTTGGTTATGCCGAGCCTGGGATCCGGAACATCGTAATAGAACTCAATCCAGTCCAGGACAGGCGTGCTGGTTATGAGCTGGCCTCTCGTGAGTTCAAGCTGATACTGAAGGGCTGAAACTCCGGAAAGGCTGAGGCTCAAAGTATTGGTTCCGGTGTTTAAATTGGACCAGCCTGACCAATCGCTCCACCCGCTCCCGGTCAGGTGGCGCTCCCTGAATCTGAGCCCGGTATCCGATGGTATTGTTGCACTGTATACTGCCCTGGTGACAGTGACGGGCCTGCCCGATTCAAACCTGAGGATGTTGGACGTATAAAGGCCTCTGGGAGCATAGTAAGGTTCACCCCCTGCCTGGTCTATGTTCCCTCTGTAGACTGTGTCCTTCCTCTGAGGGGGACTTTCAGGGCCATCTCCTCCGATGACATACACATGGTTCTGCCATACGACGGTAGCGTGGAGGGAACGCTCCTGAGGCAGGACCGGCCCACCCACCCATGCTCCGAGGCCATAGCCCCAATCGTAGAGGCGGGTATCCGGGCTTTCCTCATCCACAAGGGCCAGTTGCACGGTGTTTGAAACCTGCTGGCCAGCGCCCACCTCACCGCCGGTGAGGAAGATTTCACCCCTGGTCTCAACGGCTCCGTGGCTTGAGAGGGGCTGGGGCAACGAACCACCGGAAGAGGTGGACCACCCGGTAAGAGTCGGCGTTGGCGGATTTGCCGATGTTATCACATCGGCAAAAAGCACCTCAGTCCTGGGGGTTCCACTGTCGTCTTCCCCACCGATAACGTAGATAGTCCTGCTCAATTCGCCGGTATAATAGACGGCGGCCAGGTTCCTCAGGGGCCGCGGCAATCTTTCTCCGTAAGCGCACTCCCACCCTCCCAGCGAACCATCGGGGTTTACAGGGGCCTTGCATACTTCATCGGTAGGGGTGGCATTGCTCGCACTTGTCCCAAGGTTTCCCCCTATCACGAAGATAAAGCCTTCTACTACAAGGGCTGAGTGATAGTATTTGCCCCAATAGGGGTCAAGGGGCGTGGTTTCGCTCCATGCACTAACTTCCCCCGTGGTTCCGGTGACAGTGGCCATGTAGACTTTCGGGGAAACCGTGTTATCATCTCTGATTCCGCCTATGTAATAGAGGGTGGCGGTGGTGTCAGAATGAGGGTAAAGGACGAGGGCGCCGCTGCTCAGGCCATCGCGCCCTGGCTCTGTCCCCTGACACTGATCCGTTCCCTGGTCCGGAAGCCATGAGCTTTCGGGCAGTGTGACCCAGGGCTGGAGGGAGCCATCGGGGTTGATGGTGGTGCTGTAGACCTCGCGGCGGCGGCAGCCGGGGTCATCATCGCCGCCCACCACGAAGATTTTGCCCTGCCAGGCCACGGCGCTAAGGCTGCTCAGTGCTAAGGGCAGCCTCTGGCTGTCGGTCACCCACTGGCCGCCAGCCCAGAGGGGAAGAAGCCTCACCCCTCCTTCGGGGGTCAGGGCCGTGAAGCGGAAAGAGCCATCGGCAAAGTCATCCGTGGTGTCTTCCCTGAGCTTAAGCGCGAAGGAAAGAGCAGGGGAAGAGGGGAGCAGGAAAAGAAGAGCCAGCGCCAGAAAGAAAGCCTCCGCCACCAAGAGGAAGAACCACTTATGCCTCGCCATCTACCCTCCTTAAATTTTACTGCCCCCTCCGCCCGGGGAAGGCAGAGGGGGCAGCAGTGTCTAATGCGGGCACACCAGAGGCGTTGAGCTCTTGAGGTAGAGGTTTATGTTCTTGACTTCATAGGCGGGGGAATCGGAGATCTCAATGGTGGGAAGCCCCTGGAGCGGGTTGCCACCGAGGGAGTCGGTCAAGATGTCGTAGCGGATACCGTCCTTCTCAAGCCAGGCCGCTATCTGATAGACTCCAGGCTCAATTCCTATAAACTGGAAGGCCCCCGTGGCCGAAGCGGTAGTTGTCCTGTAAACCTGGCCGTTCTTGTAGAGGACAACGGTAGCTCCCTCGCCCGGAAGAGGATACTCCTCCACGTAGCAATCCTCGCTTCCGATGTTCTGGACCCGCTCCGCTATGCTCCGGTAGATCTGCTCCAGTTCCGTGGGGCCGGGAGCCACGAAGAAGTGAGGTTTGGATGGGTCGGTATCGGGGGAAGCGATGGCCCTGAGAAGGTCATACTGGAAGTTATCCCCTATGGCTATGGAGAAGACTATCGCACCAACTCCTCCCATGTCCGCCGGCCTCTTGCTTTCGTTAGCCTGGTTTATGGCATCGTCAATGGCGGGCTGGTTGCACGGCGGGCTTGTCTGCCAGCTTGCGCCCTGAAAACCGGTCCACTGGCCGTTCAGACGGATGTTGGCAATTCCATCAGAAGCCAGAATTATGATCGGGACGTTGGTCCCGCGGTTGGGGGAATTGAAGAGCACATCGTTGGCTTTCTTGAGAGCACCGGCAATGGGAGTTCCTCCGCTGGCCGTGAGGCTCTGGATCTTCTGCCTGACCAGGTTGATGTTAGAGGTGAGATCGGCTTCCACCTTGCCGATGGCGTAATATTGGCTCGTCTCATTTTTGCACAGGAGCCGGTAGCGGGAGGTATTGCCTTCCTGCGGGAACTTCACCAGGGCCACCCTATCGCCTTTGTCGGGCTGGAGGTAGTTGAGGAAGATTGAAAGGACGTTTTTGGCCGTTGCGATCTTCTGTTGCCTGTTGGCTCCGGAGCCCCAGTAGTCGTTCATGCTTCCGGAAACGTCGATAACCAGGGCCACGTCAACGGGGATATGCTGGGTCGTGGTCACGACCTGAGTGAATTCATTCAGCCTGAGAGCCTGGATTGCCACGGTGCCCACGATGTTCTTGTTGGCCTGCGGTGGAGGGGCGCCCTCGCCCGATTTCACAGCACAGACGCCATAGGAGACGCAGCCGGCCAGATCGGAGGGTTCGGCCCAGCTCTCAAAAGTGCCAATTATGACCTTATCGTTTGAGCCGAACTGGTTGCAGTTGTAGGAGGGTGGATAACCGCTTTTACCCCTGCAGTAAGCCTTGATCTTGAACCTGGCAAAGCCCACGACCCGATACTGAGTGTTGGCCCCCTGCCCACGGGACTGGTCGTAAACGATGATGGTAACTGAAGAGGGGCGCGTGCCATCTATGCGCTTCTGGAGTTCGCCTCTGACCTCGCTGCCCCAGGTGACGCCGGTTGTGGCATTAACCCACTCTCCCACACTCCAGGTTCCGCTCCGCGTGGTATCGGCCATGTTCTGGACCAGGACCTGCTCGCTGGGCTGCTGGTTCCTCCACCTTATCCACCCGAAGTTTCCGGGGGCTTCGGGGTTGCCGGTATCCCAGATTATGTAGTCGTAATTAAAAACAGGCGTCCCTCCGGTGCTGTCAAAGACGGAATCGTTGACGGCAATTGGGAAGAGATTGCTGGCGGAACAGGAACCGCAGACGATGGTGGCTTTGGCGTTGGCCGCAGCGCTCAGGGTATTGAAGCCTATGATGCGGGCGAAATAGGTGCCAAAATTCTTGCCGGCTTTGACCAGCACGCCGTTGGCTCCAGATGGAGGCGGGTTGTTGTTGGCCGGGATGAGCCCCATCACATTGCCGTCCCGGTCCAGGTAATAGGCTTCTATGTGGTCGTTCTGCCAGGAGAGGCCATTGCGCTCAATGTAATCGCGGACGGCCAGGAGGACGTTCTGGTTGGTTACATTCTGCTGGGTCAATTTGTGGGCCCCAGCAATGGCAGCAGCTTCAGCGGCATTCTTGACAATACGCTGCTGGGCATAGTAGTTTCCGATGTCTATGACCAGAGCGAACAGGGCGAGGAGTCCTACTATTGCCCCTGCGATGATTAAGATCGATTGCCCTTTTTCTTTCCGCATGCTTTCCACCCCCTCATTCAAAGAATGAACCTGCTGCGGCGCTTATCCAGATCGGCTTTATGACCTGAATCTCCCTGCCGCTCAGGGGATCCGTCAGGCTGAGGGAGAGCAGGTCAAAGTGGTAGGAAACCTTTACCTCAAAGTAGCCGCCTGGCATCCTCTGGGATGGTGGTGGACTTATATCAATCTTCATCGGGTATGGCTCGGTGGTGTTGAGGAAGCCGGCCAGAGTCTTTATGTAGTCTTTCAGCGGTTTATCGGGCTGGTCCGGGTGCTGGGCGTTCCACTCGGCCAGAGTGAGGGCGTTGTCCATCATGTAACTCACGCCAGCCCTGGCCATGTGGTCGAGGGTGATGTAGGTGTAAAAGGCAATGCTGAAGATCACAAGCCCTACAAGCAGGGCCACGAACAGCACTATTATGAAGGCAAATTCTACAAGGGACTGCCCCCTCCTCATCCCTTCACTCACCCCTTATGGGCATCGTCACCTGAGCTGCTATGCGGTAACGGTTCGGCAAGCCGAAACGGCCGAAGAAGGGCATCTCCACCGAGCTGAAGAAAGTTGAAAGGTAATAGACCACCCTCACCCTGACCGGCTTCCCCGCCCCTACTCCCTGATCCATCTCCGGAAGGCGGATTTCCAGGTTCCTCGTGTCAAGGCCGGCTCCCTGAGCCTCATAGTAAATCCTCGTGTAATACTGCTGGTAATCAGGATCCCCTGCCGGGTCATAACCCGGCTGCTGGACCCGCCGGAGCCAGGCCGGGTGGCTTGAAGCGTAAAGGCAACCTGCCCGGGCAGCGCTGAGGACGTTCAGGTAGGCAAAGAAGATCATGGCAAACTCAAAAAGGACCAGCAAGGAGATGATGAGGAAAGCTGCCCCTGCCGTGAACTCTAAAAGGCTCTGCCCCCGCTCCTTGCCCCGCCTCATTTATTCCCCCTTCATTGCTAATTTTACCGCAAAATTTTGTTCAACGCAATTTAAAAACGCAGGCCCCACCTTTTGCGGCGGGGCCTGGTGTTTCTTGGAGCCTGGTGGAACTTCCGCCTTACATGCCCTCAGGGCGCAGAGCGCAGGTTAGAATTGCAAGGCCTGAACGATGTTGCTGAAAACGTTCCCGATGGTCGGGCCCAGGATCATCAGGATGGCGATGACCACGATCGCCACCAGGACCAGGATGAGGGCGTATTCCACCAGACCCTGCCCTTCCTCACGCCGGAGCAACATGGCTGCTCACCTCCTTTCTTTCTGGAATTTCCCGCTTTAAATATACCCTGGAAGCCAGGGGACCGCAATAGTACCTTAGTCCTATGCTGGGGGTTTGCCCGGCCAACCCCAGTTCTGGTATACTTTGCCCGAATCCCCCAGGAGGAAAATCTTGGCTGGAAGGGGGAACGCTCTCTCCAGAGGTGAACTCATAGCCCTGGCCTTCGCTCTGATCTGGGGAGGGGTCCTCAGGCTGGGATGGCCTGGACTGAGCCCTTTCGCCTTTGATGAAGCGCGCCTGAGCTTGATGGCTCTGGAACTGGCCAGGAACCACGTTCTCCCTCAGGCAGGGCTTCCCTCCTCCGCCGGGATACCCAATTTGCCGGCTCAGGTCTGGCTCTTCGCCATCCCTTATGCCTTCTCCACTGACCCCAGGATCGCTTCCTCCTTCGTCGGATTCTTCAGTTTTCTCTGTCTCCCACTCGCGTGGTGGGTGGCACGGCGTTGCTGGGGACCCGAGGCGGGCCTGGCGGCAGCCTGGCTCATGGCCGGTTCGCCTTACCTTGCTTTCTATTCTCGCAGCGTCTGGCCCCAGAACTGGCTGCCCGTTATGGGTGCGGCCTGGCTCGCCACGGCAGCCTTCAGAGACAGGAAGCTCGCCTCCTTCCTGAATGGCTTCCTGGCCGGTTTCGCCTTTCAGGTCCATTACGCCGGAATCGCCCTCCTTATCCCTTCGGCTCTCCTGTTCTGGTTTATTCCCCGGCAGTCGCGCGCTGCATGGCTTGCAGGCTTCCTCCTGGCTCTATCCCGGGCCCTGGTCTACGGAGCCAGGTTGTTCAAAGTGGCGGGGAAAATTGAACTCAAATGGACTGCCGGGCCAGAAAGCTTCCTCCAGATGGCCAGACTTGTGAGCGGGATGGGCTGGGAAGTCCTCCTCCTGGGGAGGAGCCCTGGGGGAAACTGGAAGGCCCTGCTTCCGGCAACGGCGACCGTCTTCCTGGCAATATGGGGCCTGGCTGTCCTCCTGAGGGATTCCATCCAGAAGCCTGGGGGATTTCACACCCTGACACTTGCGGCAGGCCTGGCAAGCCCACTTCTCTGGTTCTTCCGCCTCGCACCGCCTTTGATCCACTACCACCTCGCTTCGCTGCCTGCGCTGTTCCTCGCCGCAGGCTCCAGCGCAAAACTTCTGCCCCGCCGTTTCCGTCCCCTTTTAGTCCTTCTGGCCGCGGGCATATCCCTGGCGCAGGGGGTCAACTTCGCGGAAGGCCTCAACCTCTGGGCTGCCAGGTATGCAGAGGGAGGCCTGAGCGCTCCCCTCGCTCTCCAGCAGGCAGCGGTTGAGTTCGTGAAGGATGGGACCCCCGTCGTAGCCTTCGCTTCCGGAAACCGTCCGGAGCAGGATGGGGATGCGGCAGTCCTTGAGGTCCTCCTGTGGGGCTACCCCCACCGCATCGCTGATGGCCTCCATTCCCTCATAATCCCCTCAGAGCCGGCATGGCTCCTTTTTATGGGTCCGTGGATGCCCGCATGGCAGGAAGCGGTGGCTCACCTGCCCCCGGAAAGCTACGAGGTTTACCTTTTCCCCAGGAGGGAAGGGGAAATGCCCTGGGCGCTCTTGAAGTTCAAAGGGGCAAATCCGAAAGGTTTTAAGCCTGTGGACTCCGTGCGCCTCGGCTGCGGGGTGGAGCTTGTGGGGTGGAACCTGGAAAGGACCGGGGATGGGATAAGGGTTGAAACCCTGTGGGAAGTGAGGAATCCGGAGAGAAAGCGCATCCATCAGTTCAATCACCTCTACCTTGAGGGCGCTTCAGAACCCACTTTTGTGCGCGATGGGCCGACTTCCTCCGAGGTGTGGGAGAAAGGCGATCACCTGATAACCTGGGCGGATTTCCCTCCCGTGGAAGGCCGGTTTAAAATAGCGGTGGGGATGTATTACTTACCCGGCTATGGAAAGAGTTCGCGGCTCAGAGGAGGGGATATGGCTGGGGGAATAGAGTTTGTGTGCGCGCTTTGCGGCCGCTCCTACCCTCTGAATGCAACGCAGTGGCGCTGCTCGTGCGGGGGATATTTCAACATCCGCAATCCGAAACCTTTCTCTCCGGAGAGGATTCGCCGGGAAGATTTCTCCCTCTGGCGATACCGGGAGATGCTCCCGGAGGTGGCGGAGATCGTCTCAATGGGGGAAGGGCTCACCCCCCTCGTTCAGGCCGAATGGAAGGGGATGCCCGTTTACTTCAAACTGGAATACCTCGCACCCACAGGATCCTTCAAGGACAGGGGAACATCGGTGCTGGTTAGCTTCCTCAAGAGCGCAGGGCTGAAGGAAGTGGTGGAGGATTCATCGGGGAATGCAGGGGCTTCCCTCGCCGCCTATTCTGCCAGGGCTGGAATAAGGGCGCGGATATTCGTCCCGGCTCATGCTTCCCCGGCCAAGAAATCCCAGATCGCCGTCTATGGGGCAGAACTGGTTGAAATAGAGGGGCCAAGAGAGGAGGCTGCCAGGGCCGTCCGGGAGGAGGCGGAGATAGGCCACTACTACGCCAGCCACTACTACAACCCCCTGGTCCTGGAAGGAATGAAGACCGCAGCCTACGAAATATGGGAGCAACTCGGCAGAGCGCCCGACGCCATCGTGCTTCCAGTCGGGCATGGGACCTTGCTCCTGGGGCTTCACAGGGGTTTCAGGGATCTCCTTGAGGCAGGCCTCGTGAGCTCCGTCCCGGCCCTCTACGGGGTGCAGGCCAGAAACTGCTCACCCCTCTTTGAAGCCTTCCGCCTCGGCCTTGAGGATGTGCCCGAATACACCCCCAAGCCCACTGTGGCCGAGGGAATAAGCATAGCCAGACCGCTGCGGGCTAAGGAGATACTGCAGGCTGTCAGGGAAACGGGCGGGAAAATCCTGGCGGTAGAGGAAGAGGAAATCCTCCGGGCCAGGAGAGAACTTGCCCTCAGGGGCTTCTTCGTGGAGCCAACTTCGGCGACGGCTGCAGCCGCGCTGGACCACCTCCTGCTCCCGGGCAAGACCATCGTGGTCCCTCTCACCGGGAGCGGACTCAAGAGCCCGGTATGATGTGCAGGGCGCTTTTCTTGAGGGAAACCGTAACTTCTTTGCCCACACCGAGGTTCAGGCGAACATAAGCATGCCAGGGGATTGAGATCTCCAGGTCGTAATCTTTGCCCGTCTCCACCGAACGGATTTTGAAGAAAAGGGTGAAATGACTGCCCCTGTGAATCTCACCGACGATAACTCCCGGAAGCAGGTTTTCCTTAACTCTATCCTGGAGAGGCCGGTCGGGCCTGATGATCATCACATCTTCAGGCCGGATGCAGAAAGCAACCTCTGAACCCACCTTAGCTTCCTGGGGGTGAGCTTCAAAGACGAGGCCCATCCACTCAATGTAAACCCCTTTCTCGTCCACTCCCACCACCCTGCCGTCCATTATGTTCCTGGCTCCGATGAACCTGGCCACAGCTCTGGTGCGGGGACGCCGGAACACATCATCTTTATCTCCGACCTGCTCGATCCTCCCGGCATTTACAACCGCCAGCTTTGTGCCCAGCATGAAGGCATCTTCCAGGTCATGGGTTACCAGGATCATCGGGATTCCCATATCATCCTTAAGCTTCAGGAGGTCGGTCTGGAGCTTCTGCCGGACAGGCTTGTCCAGCGCCGAGAAAGGTTCGTCCAGGAGGAGAAGCCTGGGTTCGCTGGCCAGAGCTCTGGCTATGGCTACCCTCTGCTTCTGCCCACCGGAAAGTTGATGAGGGTAGTAGTTCTCCAGCCCTTTAAGCCTCATCTTATCAAGAAAATGCCGGAGGATTTCCTCCTTCTTCGCCCTGTTCTTGCACCCGTAGAGGATATTTTCGGCCACCGTCATGTGGGGGAAGAGGGCGTAATCCTGAAAGACAAAGCCTATGCGGCGCAGGTGCACGGGGACATTCGTCTTCACCCTCTTGCCGTCGGAAGAGAAAAGGACCTGGCCATCGAGCTCAATGTAGCCCCTGTCGGGCGTGAGGAGGCCGGAAATGCAGCGGAGGATGGAGGTCTTGCCGCTCCCCGAGGGCCCGAAGAGCACCAGCACCTCCCTCCCCAGCTCAAAGTCCACTTCAATGGATATGTTCCCGAGTTTTTTGGAGAAACGTGCTACCAGGACCGGATTCATTTCGGCTGAAATCTGTTCACCAGGAGGATGAAGGCAAAAGCCAGGGAAGCAGTGATGATGACCCAAATGGTGGCCTCGTCCATCCGGTTGGCCTGGACGGCGGTGTAGATGGCCAGGGGAATTGTGCGGGTCTTACCGGGGATGTTCCCGGCAACCATGAGCGTGGCGCCGAACTCCCCGAGGGCCCGGGCAAAACTCAGGATCACTCCGGCCGTTATCCCCCGGCTCGCCAGGGGCAGGGTCACATCAAAGAAGGCTTTCCAGGGAGGAACCCCCAGGGTCCTGGCCACCATCTCCAGGGACGGGTCCACGCTCTCCAGAGCCGCCTTGGCCGACCGGAACATGAGGGGCAGGGCAACGATCCAGGAAGCCATGACGGCGGCCTTCCAGGTGAAAAGCCAGCCGAGCCACCCCAATGGCCCGTTCCTCCCCATTACCACCAGGAGGTAATAACCCAAAACGCTCGGGGGGAGGACGAGGGGCAGGGTCAGGAAAGCTTCCACAAAGCTTTTGCCCGGAAAGCGAACTCTCGCCATCAGAAGGGCAAGGGCAAACCCCGTCGCCCCTGCCAGAACCGTGGCCGCCGAAGCCACTTTCAGCGAAAGGAAGAGCGGGCTCAGATCCATGCTTCACTCACCCGGAACTTCAAAACCGTATTTCTTCAGGATTTCCCCGGCCTTCGGTCCAAGGAAATGGGCGACGAACTCCCGGGCGCACCTTTCGTGCTTCGCCCCCTTCACGATCGCGAGGCTCTGGTCAAGAGGGGTGTAGAATTCATCCGGGACAACGGTGTAATGACCTTTCAGGTCCAGGACAAGGGGAAGGGGGACCAGGGCCCCTGAAGCACTTCCGGCTTCGGCATACTGCACCGCCTGGCGCACATTCTCGGCGTAGACGAGCCTGTCTTCAACCCTCTCCCACAGACCAGATGCCTTCAGAGCCAGAACTGCTGCCTTCCCGTAAGGGGAATATTCCGGATTGGCCACCGCTATCTTACCGGGAAAGCGGGCTAATTCCCTGAAATCCTCAAGCGGTGGTCCTCCTTCCGGAACCCATACCACCAGCTTCGTCCGGGCGTAAACCCTTACCGTGCCTTCCACAACCAGACCTTCCTCTGCCAGGGCAGCGATATTGTCCGCATCGGCCAGGATGAGGAGGTCAAGGGGAGCTCCCATCTTCACCTGCTGGGCCAGTTGACCCGAAGCAGCGTAACTGATGTTGACCTTGCAACCCTTGAAATCCCTTGCGATCTCATCCAGCGCCTTCATGACCACCGGCGCTGCTCCTATGTTCAGCTCCTCAGGAGGCGAGCTGCAACTCTGAAGGGTCAGAGCCAGAATGGCGGCGGATAAAATCAAGGCACGCATTGAATACCTCCTCCCTGGCGATGTCTTCGGTAATTACGTGTCCGCTCCTCTCTATCCAGATTATGGATTTTTCGGTTGAGCCAATGCGCTGGATGAGGTATAAGGGGTTTTCCGGCGGGACAGATCTATCCGTCCGGGAATGGATGAAGAGGACGGGGGCCCTGACCAGGTGCAGTTCACTCCGGAGGTGGGCCAGGAACCGGAGGAGTTGCTCTATTGACCTGGTGGGATAAACGGGGTAATCCAGGTGCCTCTGAGGGACAGTGGGGTCGAGGAAATCCGGCGGACCCTTCTTTACAAAGCGGATAAAATGCTTGAGCAGGGGCAGGAAGAAAAGGCGCGGGTCCCTTATGAAAGCCGGAGCCGAGAGAGCCACGACGCCCTTAACCTCGCAGTGAGCAGCCAGGTGCAGGGCGAGGGCTGCCCCCAGCGATAGCCCGATCGGGAAGACCATGCATCCCATGCCCGCTATTTCCTGGTATCCCTCCAGCACGGACCTGAACCAGTCTTCCCAGGTCGTTTTCTCCATATCCAGGGGCGAAGTGCCATGGCCGGCTAAACGGACGCCTTTTACCGTGAAGCCCTGGCTTGCCAGGAACTCACCCAGCCCCCGCATCTCGTTGGGGGTCCCCGTAAACCCATGGATGAGCAGGCAACTTGTTTCATTGCCGGGGAAGAAAAAAGGCTCAGCTCCCTTCACGGCTTTCCCCTCTTTAACGTTTGGTAGGTATTATAGACCCAGGCCAGGGGCTGTCAAAATTTCAATGCCTTAAGGTTTGCTGCTCTCGGCTCGAAGGCGTATAATCTCCCCTGAAAAGGGAGGTGACCCTGCGGCCGGCGAGGGTCAAACAACCTTGGGAGGAGGCCAGCGATGAGCTTTTCTTTCAGAGAGAGGGAAGAGAACCTGGAACGCCTGAGCCGGGAGGAATTTGACATCCTGGTGATAGGCGGTGGCATAACCGGTGCAGGGATCGCCTGGGATGCAGCACTGCGGGGTTTCACCACAGCACTGGTTGAGAAAGGCGATTTCGGGAGCGGCACCAGCTCCCGCTCCTCCCGCCTCATCCACGGAGGCCTCCGTTACCTCCGCTACTTCCAGGTGGACCTGGTCCGCGAGGCCTGCATTGAACGCTTCCTGCTCCTGCACCGGGTCGCCCCCAACATGGTCAGACCCTTGCCCTTCAT
>DAOUCW010000109.1:0-19505 GCA_034431695.1 Anaerolineae bacterium
GAGCAGGTGCTGGTGTCTCCGTCGGCAGAGGGGTCGGAGAAGGGGTTGGGGTAAGGCCGCCGCGCGCACACGACTGGGAGAAAATAAGCATCACCAGTGCTGCCAGAATCCACAGGTTACGATGTCTTCCTCGCCATCGCATTTGAGACCTCCCTTTCAGGGCTAAATGATAAGCCTCGGCTGCCACATCCTGGCCACAGGATCCCATTCGGCCAGGCCGAGGAAGCGTCCATCAAAAGAGTAAACTTTGTGGAGGCCATCGCCCCCCTGGGGAGTGCCCTTGACCTTCTGGCCCATCCGGATCCTCTTCTCTTCGCCTTTCTCCAGGATGACGCTGGGGAAATCGGCCACCGCTACCTCGGGAGGGAGGAGGAATTGCTTGAGCTTGCCGCCCTCAAGGTCCTCAAGAGTCACGGCTTCTTCCAGAGCGAACCGCCCGCTCCTTAGCCTGGTCAGTTCGGTGACGTGCGCCCCGCACCCGAGCTTATCCCCCAGGTCCCTGGCCAGAGCCCGGATGTAAGTTCCCGGGGAGCATTCCACTTCCAGCGTCAGGAAGGGGCTATCCCACCTCACTACTTCAAGCCGGTAAATTTCAACGGTGCGAGGAGGGGGATTGACCTCTTTACCCTCCCTCGCCAGCTCGTAGAGGCGTCTACCCCCTACCTTGATGGCCGAATAGAGGGGCGGAACCTGCTCTATCGTTCCGGTGAAGCTTTTGAGGGCTTCTTCTATTTCCTCAAGGGTTACGTTCACCGGGGCTTCCCGGGTTACCTCGCCTTCGGCATCGTGGGTTGTCGTGCTCACCCCGAGGCGCAGGGTAGCCCGGTAAACCTTCGGGCTATCCATTATGAAGCGGACGAGCCTGGTGGCCCTGCCCAGGCAGATCACAAGCACACCGGTGGCGATGGGGTCAAGGGTTCCCGCATGCCCGACCCTGCGGATTCCGCTCAGTTCACGCACCCTGTCCACGACATCGTGGGAAGTGAGGCCTCTGGGCTTGTTGATGTTGAGGATGCCTGAAAGTTCGCGCTTCATGGTTATGCCCCTTCCCCCCCGTTGCAGGGACGAAGGCTCCCCCTTCAGGAAAGCCTGCGGAGTTCCTCCAGGACGATCTTTTTGACTTCTTCCAGGTTGCCCTTGAGGCGACAGCCGGCGGCCTGAGGGTGGCCTCCTCCTCCCAGCTTCGCTGCCACTTTTGAGACGTCTATCCCCGGCACTGAGCGGAGGCTCACGTCCACTTCGCCCCCGGGCTTTTCGGTGAAGATAGCCGCTATCCTGGCTCCCTCCACCCCCAGCAGGAAGTTTATGAGTCCGGAATCGCTATCTTCCCCCAGTTCCAGTTCTTCCAGAATGGCGCGGGGCTTATCCACCCAGATGATGCCATCCTTGAATTGAACACGCCCGAGGAGCCTGCTCCAGAGCTGGAGCAGCTTGAAGGGGTGATGGTTGAAGGCATAGGTCATCACCTTGTGGAGGTCCGCCCCGGCTCTCTGGAGCTTGAGGGCTGCTTCAAGGGTTCTCGGAGTGGTGTTGGCGGTCCGGAAGCCCTGGGTATCCGTTACGAGGCCGTTGAGGAGGCAGGTGGCCACATCGGATTCAATCGGGGCAGGGATTTCTTCCAGGAGTTCCAGGACCATTTCAGCAGTGGCCGCTGCCTGGGGATCCACCCAGTTCAGTGTTCCGAAGTGGGGGTTGGTTACGTGGTGGTCAACGTTGATCAGGGGCAGGTGGCCGAAGAGTTCTGCGCTGTAGGCCTTCCCGAGCCGCCTTATATCGTTGGCATCAAGGGAGACCACCACATCAAAATTGCCGTATGGGTAGGGGATTATCCGCTGGCTTCCCGGCAGATAGAGGAACCGCCTCGGGACCGGGTCCTGGCAGGCCATGACCACCTTCTTGCCGAGCTTCTCCAGGGCTAAACCCAGCCCCAGGACCGAGCCGATAGCATCCCCATCGGGGTCAATGTGGGTGAGGATGAGAATCCGGTTGAATTCCCTAAGGCTTTTCGCTATCGCTTCTTTGGACATCTTCCTTCTCGGCTATCTCCCGGAGGAGCTGGCTTATTCGCTGCCCTCGCTCCAGGGAATCATCCCAGATGAAGGTGAGGCGAGGGATAAATCTTATGCGGAGGTTCTGGGCCAGTTCGTGGCGGAGGAAACCCGAGGCTTTCTCCAGGCTTGCCAGGATTTCCTCCTTCCGCTCCCGGCCTTCTGGAGCGCTTACGTAGACGAAAGCATCCCTCAGGTCAAAGGTGACCTCCACGTCTGTAACTGTTACGAAGCTCAGACGGGGGTCCTTGACCTTCCTTTCCAGAAGAGTGCTTATTTCACGCCGGATGAGTTCGCCAACTCTTTTCTGGCGACGGGTCAGCGGCTTGGTCATTTCAGGTTGCCTTAACCTTTTCGTAGATTTCAATGATATCGCCTATGACGAAATCGCCGAAGTTCTCCAGCCCAACTCCACACTCGAACCCCTGGCGGACTTCCTTGACGTCTTCAGTGAAGCGGCGCAGGGAAGCCACTCTGCCATCGTAAACGAGTTCGCCGTTGCGGATTATCCTGGCTCTGGCTCCCCTCACCACGACCCCGTCCAGGACATAAACCCCTGCCACCTGGCCCTTAGCCACCTTGAATATGGCTCTGACCTGGGCATGGCCCAGGATGTTTTCCTTGATCTCGGGCTCAAGCAGGCCCTTGAGGGCCTTCTCCATGTCTTCAAGGAGGTGGTAGATCACCTGGTAGAGGCGTATTTCAACCCCTTCGTTCTCGGCGAGGGCCCGGGCTGCCGGGTCCACATCCACATTGAAGCCGATGACCAGCCCCTTTGAGGCTATCGCCAGCATCACATCGGATTCGCTCACGTTGCCTGTTCCCTTGTGGATTATCTTGATGCGCAGTTCCTCGGTGCTCATCTTCTCCAGGGAGCTGACGATGGGCTCCAGGGAGCCGTAAGCGTCGGCCTTGAGGATGACGTTGAGTTCCTTCACTTCGCCGGCCTTCATCATGCGGTGGAGGTCTTCCAGGGTTACGGTTTGAGGAGCAGGCCTGGGGACGGCCTTTTCGGCCCGGCGTTTCTCCACGATCGCTTTGGCTTCTCTCTCATTCCTGACCACTTCAAAGAGCAGGCCCGGGGTGGGAACTTCGGGAAGGCCTAAGATGAGGACGGGGGTTGAGGGAGGAGCCTCGTTGATGGGCTCGCCCCGATCGTTGAACATAGCCCTGACGCGTCCGTAGATGTCGTCTATCACGATGATTTCCCCGCGGTGGAGGGTTCCGTTCTGGACCAGGACCGTGGCCACGGGACCGCGCTTTTCGTCCATCTTGCCTTCAATGACCGTCCCGACGGCAGGGCGATTGGGGTTGGCTTTGAGGCCCTCCAGTTCCGCCACCAGGAGGATGTTCTCCAGAAGTTCATCTATCCCGATCCCCTTCTTGGCCGATATGGGGACGCAGATGGTGTTACCGCCCCAATCCTCCGGGATGAGACCGACCTCCGCAAGCTGGCGCTTAACCCTCTCCACGTTGGCCTCGGGCTTATCAATCTTGTTTATTGCCACGATTATGGGGACCTGGGCTGCTCTGGCGTGGTCAATGGCTTCCAGAGTCTGGGGCATAACTCCGTCGTCGGCGGCCACCACCAGCACTGCTATGTCGGTCACCTGGGCTCCCCTTGCGCGCATTGCGGTGAAAGCTTCATGGCCGGGCGTATCTATGAAGGTGATCTTCTTTCCGTCCACCTCCACCTGGTAAGCGCCTATCTTCTGGGTTATACCACCAACTTCTCCTGCAGCCACATTGGTGTGGCGGATGGCGTCCAGGAGGGTTGTCTTGCCGTGGTCCACATGGCCCAGCACGGTGACAACCGGAGGCCTCGGCACCATCTTCTCGGGCGATTCCCCCTCGTATATGAGCTGGCGGATGGTCTTAGGGGCCGGAGGAGCTTCTTCCTGCGGCGGAGGCGCAGGCTCTTCCACCACGAACCCGAGCTCTTCAGCTACTATGACGGCTGTGTCCCGGTCGAGGCGCTGGTTTATGTTGGCCATGACCCCGTTTTTCATGAGTTCTTTGATCACATCAACGGCGCTTATGCCCATGAGCTGGGCCAGTTCCCTCACCGTGATGCTATCGGGGATCACGATCTTCTTCGGGGGAGGGGGTTCCGGAGGGACTTCCTCTTCCCTGGGCACAGCTCTGGGGCGTGGCTTGAATTTTCTGGATGGAGCCCCCTTCCTGGGTATTTTCTTCCCTTTCTTGCGGATTTTCTCATCAACCGGCATTTTCTCCTCCGTCGCCAAGGCTCGCCACGATCTTCTCCTTCTCCTGCCACGTTATCTCCACAGGCTCTTCCTCCGGCATCAGCTGGGCCAGCTTCCTGAGCTTCTCTTCAACCTCTTTCGGCACGGTGGTCTTGAGGGCGTAGTCAAGGGCCCTGCGCTTGAGGGCCGTTTCCCAGCAGTCCCTCTTGAGGCAAAGGTAAGCGCCCCTTCCGGGCTTTTTGCCCCTGGGGTCCACCTCTATTTGCCCGTCGGTCGTCCTCACAATTCTCATCATGGCCTGTTTGGGCTTAACCTCGCGGCAGCCCACGCACGTTCGCATCGGTATGTGCCTGGGTGACATGTTCCTTCACCTTCTCCTCTTCCTGGGCTCTTCCTCACCCAGGGCCTTTATCTTGAGGAGTTCTTCCTGAAGGTCTTCGAGGGAGAAGCCTCCAGCTTCTTCCCCCTCTTCTTCCCGGGCAGGCTCTTCCTGAACGGGAATCTGTTCCGGTTCAGCAAGAACAGGTTCAGGCTGTTCGGGTGGGGCTTCTTCGGGCAGTGCTTCCTGGATCGGCTGAGGTTGCTCCTGAGCCGGCGCAGCTTCTTTCTTCTTGAGGAGAGCCTCAGCCACGGCCAGGAGGTCCACGCTCTCCAAGAGGCCTTCTGCCCTGGCTTCGCTTTCGCTCTTTATATCAATTCGCCACCCCGTAAGCTTGGCTGCAAGCCTGGCGTTCTGGCCCTCTCTCCCTATCGCCAGTGAGAGCTGGTTGTCGGGAACGATTACGGTGGCGGTTCTGCCCTCTTCGTCCTTCTGGAGGATGACTTTGATGACCCTGGCCGGGCTTATGGCGTTGGCCACGAAGACGGCTGGATCCGGGCTCCACTCTATGACTTCAACCTTTTCTCCGTTCAATTCCCGCTGGATGTTCTGGATCCTCAGGCCCTTCTGGCCCACACATGTCCCTATGGGGTCGAGGCCGGGCTGGATTGCCTTAACCGCCACTTTGGAGCGGGAGCCTGCTTCCCGGGCTATGGCCTTTATTTCCACCAGGCCCTGGGCTATCTCCGGCACCTCCCTCTCGAAAAGCCGCTTCAGGAAATTCTTGTGGGCTCGGGAGAGGATGACCCTGGGCCCTGCCCCCGATTTGTATACCTCCACGATGTAGAAGAGCATTTTCTGGTTGACCTGATACTTCTCGCCGGGGATTCTCTCCTTAGGAGGCATTACGGCCTCAATTTTATCAATATTGACGATGACGTTCCCCGTGGCATGGTCGACTTTCTGGATAACGCCGACGATGAGCTCACCCTCTTTATCGGCCAGAGTGCTGTAGACGTATTCCTTTTCGGCCTCCCTTATGTGTTGCATTATAACCTGCCTGGCGTTCTGGACGGCTATGCGTCCGAAGCCAGGTGGTGTGCTTTCCACCGAAATGGTTTGACCTACACGGACTTCGGGGTTTATCTTCCGGGCCTCCTCAAGGGAGATCTGAACCTTGGGATTCGTCACCTGCTCCACTACCGTTTTGTCCACGAAGATCTTCACCTGGCCGGTCTTGAGGTCAATCTTGGCCCTCACGTTCAGGGCCGGCCCGTAGTCTTTCTTGTAAGCTGAAGCTACAGCGTTTTCCGCCGCCTTGAGGATCACCTCCGGCGGCAGTTTCCTCTCTTCGCTCAGGTGCTTTATCGCCAGCAATATCTCATTTTTCATGCCCCTCCACTCCTCCAGGGTCTCTACAATAAGAAAAGTGGGGAAACCCCACTTTTCCTTGAGAGCTATTTTGCCTTGTTTTAAATTATAGCACCCCGCCGCCTTTTTGGCAACCTGAGGAAAACCCGCCCCTTTCTCCAGCCTCAGGACCCAAGTCCGCTGGCATGGGGTGGCCCGGGAACAGCCCCGGCGCTTGCCAGTATCTGAGTTCACAATTCCACTATTTCCACCGTCCAGCTTTCTGCGTCTACCATGAGCAGGCGCTGTCTCAGGAGCCTCCCTTTGCCCAGGAGGATTTTGATCACTTCCTGAACCTGGAACGCTGCCACCATCATGGGGGTGGCGGCAGGGGTCCCGAGCTCCGCCTCCGCGCCTTTCTCCACGGACGCGCCCCCGTAGAGGGTTTTCAATCCGGGGTCTTCCGGAAAGATGGTGGTGACTTGCCCGAGGAATCCTGCTATCGCCCCGTGAACCAGGGGTATGCCGGCCCTCCGGGCCGCTTCCTCCAGCTCAAACCTGGCGGGAAGATTGTCCAGGCCGTCAACCACCACCTCGCATCCCTGGAGGATTACGTCCAGGTTTTCGGCCCGGGCGAATTCCTCCCGGACTATCACTTCCACGGCCGGGTTTATCCGGGCCACCGCTTCCCCGGCTGCTCTGGCCTTGGGCTTGCCCAGGAGGCTCACTTCGCTCAGGACCTGCCGGTTGAGGTTGTGGTCCACGAACACATCCCCATCCACCAGGACCAGGGTCCCCACCCCCATCCGGGCCAGTGCCAGACAGACGTATCCTCCAAGGCCTCCGAGGCCCACCACCGCCACTTTTGATTTCAGGAGCTTCTTCTGCCCATCAAGCCCAACGGTCCCGAGGTTCCGGAGGTAGCGGCGGGGCATGATGCCGGCTTCCAGGGCTGCAATTTCCACATCCTTGAGCTTCATCCCCCATTTTTCGGCTATGGTCCGGGTTGCTTCTACCCCCAGCACCGGGACCCCGCTTTCCTCAAAGGCTCTTGATTTTATCTCCTCCAGAAGTTCCAAGACCATGGCTTACTCCTCAACTCTGATTGTTTTCAGGATTATGCGGCGGGACTCCGGATCGGCGCCCTCGCCAGTGACCGGGAGCCTTTCCCCGGTTTCCCTGAGATACATCCCCACTTCCAGGATGTAGTCGCCTGGAGGGGCATCGGCGGGGAGGGCGAGTTCGTAGTGGTCTTCCCACATCACATTCGGGAACCAGTGAGTGGTGGGGTAAAGCCCCTCCATTGGCTCCTGGTCATCCTGCGCCCACACAGGCTTTCCGGTGGCCGGATTTGGCACAGGGCCGACGAGATGGGTGAAGACGGTGTATGACCGCTCGAGAGGGGCCTCGCTTTCCCAGAAAAGGGCGAGGTCCAGGATGTCTCCCGGACGAAGGGCGGAGGGATCCTTCGCGCCGACCAGCCCGTAAATCCAGGATTCACCGCGCGGGAACAACAATTTCAGAAGGCCCCAGAGGAAGGGGTTCTTCACCTTCACCAGGTCGTATCCCCTGAGACTTATCTTATCCCCAAGCCTGGCCGAGAGGGGATGCGTTATTTCCTTCTCACTGGAGGCACGGCCTTCGCTTCTGACCTCCACGCTTTCCAGGTAAGCTGCCTCCGAGCCCACCCTGACCCTGAGCCTGTATTTTCCTCCCCGGAGAGGGGCGATCTTAAATCCCACCAGCCTGTAGTGGTAGCCTGGCTCCAGGGCAAACGAATCAACGGTGAGGGGGTTGCCCTCCGGAGGGAGTGCCTCTACCCAGATGAGAGCCGGCTCCCTTGCTTCCATGAAAAGTCCCAGGTGGATGGTCGCTCCCACTCTTCCCTGGCGGTCCATCAGGTCGTAACCCACCAGTTTCACCCCGTCAGAAAGTTCCAGATCCACGGGGGTGAAAGGCCTCGCTTCCGGGGAGGGAGCGATTGCATCTTCACCGCGGGTGAAGAGGTAAAGGGAATCCAGCTTGAAGTGGTAATCAAACACCAGTTTCATCCTGTCCGAAAGCCACTTCACGGCGATGCCCTCGGGGTCCTGGAGGAAGGGCTTGACCGCTGCCAGCCACACTCTCGGGTGTCTGCCGATGATCCAGCCCAGCTCCGTTCAACGGTCTCCGGAGAAAGGGCTGGCGAGAGGCGCGGAACGGTGTAAAGGGGAAGGTCTTGGCCGCCGGATCTGTAGTAATACCCGAATTCGGGGAATCGGTCGCCTGAGATCAGCACCACTGCATCGCCGGGGCGGCTGTATACCTGGATCAGGCGCACCATAGCGGGTATATCGTCCTCCCAGTCTCTCTCCGCATAATACCCGGGGAGGAATATGGCCATGAGGGTGAGGGCGACAAGGGCGAGGGGATAAGCCCTTCTGCCGAAGGTGGCCAGGGAGAGGGCCAGGAGTGAATAGAAGAAGGGGGCGAAAGGGATGAAGTAGCGCGCTTCCACCCTCGGGACGTAGAAGATTGAGCGGGGCTGGGTCAGGGCCCAGACCGCCAGGGACTGGATGAGCACGCCGCCCAGCAGCATGAGAATTCCCGGGATCGCTTCCCTGTCCTTCCACGCTGAGAGGGGCAAACCGGCAAGGGCCAGGGCCACGAAGAAAAGGACGAGCGGGAGGAGCCGTTCAACGTCGGTGGAAATCCCGGTGGCGAGGAGGACGGCGTTGAGCTTGAACGTTGCCCCCAGAGAAAAGGGCTTTTCCACTACCGACCACGATTGCATCCTGGGCAGGGCCAGGAGCAACCACGGTGTCCAGAGCAGCACCACTGCCCCGAAGGCCAGGGCCGCCCGGCTCAGAATTTCCCGCCGGTCCCGTTCAAATGCCCGGAGAAAGATCGGGATGGCGCACACGGGCAGGAGGAAAACCGAGGAGTAGAGGGTATACAGGGCTGCAAGGCAGGAGAGCGCCAGCCCCACCCAGGCTTTCAGGGTGCCTTTCGGGGAAACGGCTTTCAGGGAGAAGCAGGCTGCCAGGGTGGAGAAGAGGGCAGCCGGCACATACATCCGCATTTCCTGGGACCACCAGATGTGGAAACGGGAGAGGGCCAGCAGCCAGAGGGCCAGAAGCCCGGACTCAACCCCACCCAGGGTGCGGGCAAGGGGGAAAACCGAGGCTACGGTCAAAGTAGCCGCAATTACTGTGAGGTAGCGGGCTGAGAACTCGCTCTCCCCTGCAAACCTGACCCAGAGCCAGAGGAGCCAGAAGTAGAGGGGTGGATGGACGTCTCCCGCAGTCCAGAGAGTTGTCTGGGGCAAGCTTTGCCGCACAGCCCATATAGCGAGGCCTTCATCCCACCACACATTCTTATCCCCGAGGGAATGAACCCTCAGGAAGAAGGCTATGAGTATTCCCAGCAGGGCCAGAAGCTCAGCTTTCCGCATTTTCCACCATCACCACTCGCATTATCCCCCTCAGGTCCGGGAAGGAGAGGACACGGCCTTCCGGGAAGGCTTTACGGGCCAGCGCTTTGACCCTCCGAGCCTGGCCCGGGCCAACCTCAAGGAAAAGGGCCCCGCCCTTCTTGAGGTAATGGGGAGCCTGAAGGATGAGCCTGCGGATGCTCTCCAGGCCGTCCGGCCCTCCATCCAGGGCTTCTCTCGGCTCCCAGCGCAGTTCAGGGGCGAGCTTTTCCAGCTGGGCCGAGGGAACGTAGGGGAGGTTGGCCACTATGGCTTCCACCGGTCCCTCAAGGGCCGAGAGCAAATCGCTCAAAAGGAAATGGATGTTTCCTTCCACCCCGTTTATGGAAGCATTTTCCCGCGCAAGCTCCAGGGCTTGTGGCGATGAATCCAGAGCGTAGATCGTAGCTCTGCCCTTGAGGTGGATGGCCAGAGCCACCGCCACGGCCCCGCTGCCGGTCCCCACATCGGCGATGGAGAGGGTGGGGAATTTCTCCGCCCATTCCAGGACTTTATCTACCAAGATTTCCGTTTCCGGCCTCGGTATCAGGGCGCGGGGATCAATTTTCAGCCCGATGCCGTAGAATTCAACCCGACCGAGGATGTAGGGCAGGGGTTCCCTGCGGAGCCTCCTTTCCACCAGGGTTGAGAAAACCTGTTCCTTTTCTCTTTCCACCTGGGCATCGGGATGGGCGAGAATCCATTCTTTCCTTACACCCATCGCGTGGGACAACAGGAGCAGGCTCTCAAGCCACGGCTCCGGGCAACCTGCTTCCTTAAGGCGAACTGCTGCTCCCTTCAGGCATTCCTGCACTTTCATGGCAAAATTATAATTCAGGTTCTGGCAGAAGAACAAAGCCGGACCTGAGCCCGGTGCAGTTGCGTCCCCGGGCTACTTGGGTTAAAATTTAGTAAAACTCCTCCCTTGAAATGGAGGCGCATATGTATCACAAGATAATTATCGTCGGCCGCCTTGGAGCCGACCCGGAGATGCGCTATACGCCCACCGGAACCCCCGTCACTCACTTCCGCCTGGCTTCCAACAGGGTATTTGTTGATGCTGAGGGGAACCGCAAGGAGATCACCACCTGGTTCCGGGTTACTGCCTGGGGCAAGCTGGCCGAGCAATGCAATGAATACCTCCAGAAGGGGCGCCTCGTGCTGGTGGAAGGGGTGCTCGTCCCGGACGAGAGCGGGAATCCCCGGGTCTGGGTGGGGAGCGATGGGCTTGTCAGGGCCTCTTACGAGGTGAGGGCAGAGAGAGTCAAGTTCCTTGGGCCTCGCCCGGCAGCTCCGGAGGAGGCTGTTGCCGAGGAGGGTTACGAAGCTCTCCCCGAACTCGGGGAAGAGGAAGAAATCCCGTTCTGAGCTGCAATGGAGAACCTCGGCCCCTGGCTGGCCCTCGGGCTGGCTTTTATTTTTCTGCTGTTCCTCAACCGCTGGATAAGCCAGCACCTGCAGGGCATTGGCTTGCTCCTCACAGGCAGTCAGAAAGCAAGCCTGTTTCTGTATTTTATCCTCCTTTTCCCCGGCATCCTCGTCCATGAGCTGAGCCACTGGCTCATGGCGAAGCTTCTGGGCATAAGGACCGGGAGGATCAGGCTTGGTCCGGCGGCGGAGGGCAGGACCAATTACTACTCAATGGGCTCGGTGGAGGTGGCAAGGAGCGACCCCCTGAGGGACAGCCTCGTGGGGCTTGCGCCCCTTCTGATCGGTTCTGCCCTGCTTGTGCTCATAACTTACAGGGTGTTTAACGTTTCCCGGTTCGCCGGCGGACTGGAGTGGGATGAGATCCTCAGGGCTTTTCGGGGCTGGATCGGCAAGAAGGATTTCTGGCTCTGGCTCTACCTCGTTTTCACCATCAGCAACGCTATGATGCCCAGCGCCAAGGACCGTGAGCCATGGGGGCCGGCCATTGCCTTCATCCTGATCGTGGTTTCGGTCGGCTACTTTACAGGCTTGATTTCAAATATACCCCCATCGGTGGTGAGGGTGGCTAAGAACTGGGCCGAGTCCCTGGCCTGGAGCCTGGGCTTCACCTGCGGGGTGGATTTGGCCTGGGCTCTCTTTCTGGGATTCATTGAGCGGATCATTGAGCTCATAACCGGAAGGAGGATAATCTACTGAGGGAGGCCATGCGGGTCCTGGGTTCGCGTTTCTCCGACATAATTGTGATCAAGCTTGAGCCGGGTGAAGAGGTCATTTCAACTCTCAGGGAATGGGCTGCCCGCGAGCACATCTCTTCGGGGACCTTTTACGCCATCGGAGCGCTGGGGCGGGCAATCCTCGGCTACTTTGATCCCAATGCTCGCGATTACATAAGGATACCGGTTGAAAGCCAGACGGAAGTCGCCTCCATGCTCGGCAATTTGGCGGTGGGCGAAGACGGGGCCTCCATCCTCCACATCCATGCCGTCCTCTCTTTCCCCGATGGTCACACCGCCGGCGGACACCTCTTTGAAGGGATCGTGAACCCAACCCTTGAAATCACCTTTTTCCCTCTCCGCAGGCTCCTGCTGCGCCGCCACGACCCCAATACCGGCCTCAAGCTTCTGAGCCTCTGAAGAGGGGGTTAGCGGTTCAGGCCGAAGAGGGCTTTCCAGGCTTCCAGGGGTGAAGTAAAAGGTTGTGCGGCGGAGGGCGCGGGTCCGGAAGGGGAAGGGAAGCTCTCTACCGCAAGAGGGTAGGAAGCAATGGATTCGCCAGGCCGGACCAGGTGCTGCATCCTCCAGAACTCTTTCAGGTAAGCTTCAGGGGAAGGGGCGAGGACTTCCCCGGGGGGTGGGGTGCCTTCGGTTTTAAGTCCGAAGGCTCTGGCTTTAGCTTCAAGTTCTTCCCTGAGCTCAATCTGTTGATCCCTGTCCCGCATGGCCTCATTCAGGCGAATTCTCGCCTCAACGGTCTCCATGGATTCAGTTATGGTTATGTAGAAGGCGGTGGCTGTCCACGCCGCAAATATGAGGCCGATTATCCAGGCCACGTTGATCTTCAGCCCTCTCTGGAAAAACCTTTCCCGGAGCTCGCGCATTTCCCCTTAAGGATAATGTCCTTCTTCCCTGGCCTGCGAGGCCAGCACTCTCCTGGTGTTCAAATACCATCTTGCCTGGGTCCGGAACCTGTCCGCCGAGGAGAACATCGGGCCAGTCTGGACTCCTTTGAGTTCGTTCCTGGCCCCGAACAGGTAAAGGGGGTAATAGAGGATGATGGCCGGGACTTCTTCGGCAAACAGTTCCTGGAACTTGAAGTAGAGGTCCCGGCGGAGGTTGAGATCGGGGGTGAGGCGGGCTTCCTCCAGCAGGGCATCCGCCTTTGGAGAGGAATATCCGCTGAAGTTCTGGCCATCCTTCTTCTGGCTTGAGTGCCAGAGGTTGTATTGGTCCGGGTCGGGGCCCAGTTCCCAGCGGACGATGGCCGCCTCAAAGTTCCGGGGGTAGAGGAAGTCCCGCACCAGGCTCGGGTAATCAACGGCCTGAGGTATGGCCTCCACCCCCGCTTTCCTCCAGCCTTCGGCCAGGAGGTAAGCAAGCCTTGCATTCTCCAGCGAATTCGCTGTGAGCAGGATAAAGCTGAGCTTTCTGCCATCTCTGTCCCGGATTCCGTCACCATCGCTATCCTTCCAGCCGGCCTCTTCCAGAAGAGCTGAGGCCTTATCCAGGTCATGCTGGTAATGCCTGACCCCGGGGTTGTAGGCCCAGGAGTTCGGCCAGATGGGGCTGTGGGCCTCTATACCGTAACCCTGGAGGATTTCTCCGATTATCGCTTTCCGGTCCACGGCGTAGTTAAGGGCCTGGCGGACTTCCTTTTCCCCGAAGAAGGGGGTGTTCGGGTTGTCAAAATTGAATATGACTGCAGTGTAGCCTGCGAGGATGCCCGAATACAGGGATATCCCCTCCGTGGAGGCAGCTTCGCGGGCATAATTGTAGGGTATGCGCCCAACCCCCATGACTTCACCCCGCTTGAGGGCTTCAAAGGCGCTCTCGTAATCGGGGTAGAAGCGGAATTCCATTTCTGCGATGTAAGGCTTCGGCCCGTAGAAGTCGGGGTTGGCTTCCAGAACGAGGTGGGTAGCGTCCATGTCTTTCAGCCGGTATGGGCCAGTGCCGATGGGCTCGAGGTTGAAGCGCGATTGGGCCATCAGGGCGATGGGTATTCGGGACCAGATGTGGGCCGGAATTATCCCTATAGAGGTGTAGGCGATGAAGGGGGCGAAAGGCTCCTTCAGGGTGAAGCGGACTGTGTAGGGGTCATCGCTTGAAGCTTCCACGTTTTTCCACACCTCCTGAAGGGAGGGGAGCCCGGGGAACTCTGGCGAAGCCAGAGCTCTGACTGTGAAGAGGACATCCTCTGCGGTGAAGGGCATTCCGTCGTGCCAGCGGACATCCCGGCGGAGGTGGAAGGTGTAGACGAGGCCGTCCGGCGAGATTTCCCACCGCTCGGCGAGGGCCGGGACTGGCTTGCCCTGGTCGTCTAAGGATACAAGCCCATTGAAGATGAGAGAGCATATATCCTGGTCCAGATCGTTGAACTGGCTCAGGAGAGGATTGAGGAAGCGGGGGTTGCCGGCAACTCCTTCCACGTATCTTCCGCCCGGGGCAGGTATCGTTACGGTGCTATACTGGATGGCTCCATAGGAAAGGACTGCCCCTATCAGGGCAAGGGCCAGCAGAAGGGCAAGGAGTTGCCAGCGGATGAAGCGAGCCAAGCTCTCCCCCCGCCTCCTCTGATCTTAGTCAAAGAGGATGATGCTCAGGAGGGAAACCAGAATGAAGAGGGCTGAAAGCACTATCGCAGCCTGGAAGAGGACTTTCTCTGCGCCGCGCCTGGTCTTGTAGATCCCACCCTCGCCTCCGAAGATGGAGCTAAGCCCTCCTCCTTTGCTTCCCAGCAGTATGACCACAATCAGGGTCAGGGAAAGGATGATCTGGATCAGGTAGAAGTAGGTCCTCATTCCGCCTCACCCCCTACTGAGTGATGGTTATCATCACCGTTACGCCTTTCTCCTCAGCCTGGATGCTCACGGAAGCCGTGCGGCCTTCTTTGGAGTAGTTGAGGACGGCCATGTTTCCCATTTCCATGGAGCCTTCGGCCGCCTTCCAGCCGTTGGCTATCATCTGCTCCTTGTAGAAATTCACGGCATTCTGGAAAGGCGTTGCGCTTTTGTATGCTATGAACCCCTGCGCAACCATCAGCTCCGAGGCATCGGGCAGGATGGGGACGTCCCTGGGCTGGAGCTGGGCGCACTCCGCAGGAACTTCAATTGTGAAGGGCTTGTTTATCTCCGTCAGTTCCCAGGTCCACCTGATGGTCCCTTCTCCTTTCTCAAAGAAGAAATCTTTTCCGTAGGCTTCCGCAGTTTCTTTGAGGACGTAGCCCTCGGGGGCAACCCAGACTTCTCCCTTAACCTTCCCGAAGCCACCCCAGGTAAAGGCCTTCTCGTCAAAGGTGTAGTGCTTGGCCTTCACGCCCGCCACCGTATCATAGCCCACGAAGGTTCCTCCCCGGATCCCGAACTCAGGGGTGAACCGCTCCAGGACCCTGGTCTCAGGAGCGGTGCCCATTAGACAGGAGCCTTCGGCCACGATGTAGAGGCTTTCCCCCATCTGGACCATCATCAAGTTTGCTTCTTTTTCAGTGCTCTTCAGAGTCAGGCGGCGGGCGGGAGGGTTGGCGGTGTAATCTTCAAGCCACTGGGCTTCCCACTTCACCGGGTTTCCGGCCCCATCTTTTCCATCAAAAGAAATTGTCCACTGGATCTTGTAACTGGACAGTTTCTCCAGGCCGGCGGAAATTTTTTCCAGTTGCAGAGCTTCCTCGGTAGGGGTGGCCTGGGGCACAGGCGTCGGGGTAGCCTGTGGGGCCGGGGTTGGCGTGGCCTTCGGAGTTTCCGCAGCTGGCGGCGATGGTTTCGGGGTAACGCGAGCTGGACCGGGCTTGCAGGAAGCCGCCGCCAGAACCAGCACTACCCCGATGAACAGAAGGCTTTTCATTTTAAACATCTGCCCCCTCCTTCTCAAGGTTTGGCCCAATTATAGCCCCCGAAGGGTGGGAGGTCAAATCCGCAAACGCCAGGCCCCTCGTTCGGGGAATCAATGGTGGCTGCGCCCGGCATTCCGAGGGCCGAGCACAATTACCCGGGCAAAAGGCCGAGCTCGCGCATCCTCTCGGGAGCGATGGCGCCCTCATCCGTCCAGCCGCGGACTTTGTAGTAATCGTCCAGGAGTTTTTCCATGTCCGGGACCATTCCCTGGGCACCGCCGTCGGGGAGGGGGCGGAGGAGCAGAGAAGGAAGACGGTCATCCCGACGGGTAATCCCCATTTTCACATTGAAGGCCCGCTTGAGGTCGAAGATATCCCTCCCTATCCTCACAAGATCATCAACGCTTATCTCCCAGCCGGTGGCTTCCCTGAGCATCCTGGCAATCCTCTCAGGGCCTGGGCTGCAGAACTGGCACATTATCATGGAATTGTAGAGGGCGCGCCAGTCCTGGATCCGGGCCACCATCCATGCTTTTCCTTCTATCCCGAAGCGATCGCTCGGGATTATGCCGATTTCCGGGATGGCGGCGCCGGAATCAACCCCGTAGGGGTCGCCCTGCATGTGGCAGGCGCCTCGAGGGGAGGTGGCGTAGGCCAGGGCACTCCCGAAGAAAGCCCTCGGCTCGTGCATGGGGACTTCAAGGCCTTTGACGTGGGCGGCCTCCTCGGGTAGCCCGAAGCGCTCGCCCATCGCCCTCGTCCCCTCTGCCAGGATAGCCCCGAATCCTTCCCGTCGTGCCGTCATCTCTATGAGCTTGAGGGTGCCCTCCGGCTCGCCCCACTTCAGGGCAAAGCCCACTTCCTTCTCACCCAGGATCCCCTTCTCAAAGAGGTGGTGGGCGAAAGCTATGGTAACACCCGTGGAGATGGTGTCAAGGCCCAGGGCATTGCAGAGGTAGTTGGCATAGGAGACGGCAGCCAGGTTGTCAATCATGAGGAGGGTTCCGAGGGAGCAGAGGGTCTCGTATTCGGGGCCTTCCACAACCGGCAGGCTGTATGGTCCTTCTTTAATTTCAACGACCCGGCCGCAGGCTATGGGGCAGCCGTAGCAGGCACTGGTTTTGACCAGGATTGTTTCGGCCATGGTGGCCCCGCTCAGGTTGCGAGCCCCTTCAAAGTAGCCCCTGGTGAAGTATTTCACCGGGACATCGCCGAATTCGTGGCCCAGGTCCATCCAGAAAGCCGTCCCTCCGGTGTGGAAGAGCTGAGCGGTGAAGTCCTCCCGGACCCAGTCCCTCGCTTCCCTTGCGGCTTCGTTGAAGGCGGATTCATTGTGGAGGGGGATGGAGCCGGAGCCTTTGACTGCAATGGCCTTGAGGTTCTTGGAGCCCATCACTGTGCCGGGGCCGCCCCTTGCTGCGGCTCTGGCGTTGTCGTTGATGATGGCGGCCAGTTTCACCAGGTTTTCCCCCGCCGGGCCGATGCAGGCAATCCTCACCCTCGGCTCACCGAGTTCTTCCCTGATTGCCTCCTGAACCCTGTAGGTGTCCAGGCCCCAGAGGTGGGAGGCAGACCTTATCTCCACTTCGCCATCGTGGACCCAGAGGTAGACGGGTTCGGGGGAGCGGCCTCGGATGAGGATGCCGTCAAAGCCAGCGAAGCGCATCTCCGGCCCGAAGAAGCCACCGGCGTTGCTCTCGCCCCATATCCCGGTCAATGGCGAGAGGAAGCAGGCCGTGTAGCGTCCGCAGGAGGGGGCCCTTGTCCCAACAAGAGGGCCAGTGGTGAAGAAGAGGACATTTTCGGGACCAAGAGGGTCTGTGGAGGGGGAGAGGAGGTCGTAGAGGTAGCGGCAGGCGAGTCCCCCTCCGCCCAGGAAGCGGGAAGCGTAATCCTCTCTCAGTTGCTCCACTTCCCATTGACCGCGGGTCAGATCCACCGTGAGGATTCTGCCGAGGTATCCTCCGGCCATTTTTACTCCTCCTTAAGCATTTCCATGAAGGCCTGAATTCTGGTGACAGCAGGGCCGATAGCCCCGGGCTGTTCTACCTCCACCATGAGGAGGGGCATCCTGCCCTCTCTGAACACCGACTGCATCAGCGGGAATTCCCACCCCCAGGGGTCGCAGAACTTCTGGCGCACCAGGATCACCCCGTGCGCTCTGGCCCTGCGGGCTTTCTCCAGCAGGTTCCGGGAATAGGTGCCGGGGCTCAGGAACTTGCACGGGCAGAGGGGTCTTTCCAGCAACCGCCTGGCGATGGCTTCCATGGGCGGGATAGATTCATCGGCCAGGGTCTGGAAGTAGCGGGTGCCGTTGCAGAAATCGTCCTCAACGATTTTGCCTCCGCTCTCCTCAATGAAATCCACCAGGGCCAAGTCGTCCAGGGTTGAGCCGGCCAGCAGGAGCCTCAGCCCACCGGAGGGGGCTTCTTCCTCCAGTTCCAGGGATTGGAGGAAGGCTATAGCCTCCTCTGGAGGCAGAGCGAGGGCCCTTTCCACAATCCGGAAGAACCGGACGGCAGGGATGTTCTCCCGCCTCAAAGCCAGTTCCTGCAGGAGGGAACGCTTCCTGTTGGCAAGCCTCACTGCTTCCCTGAGGCTTTCCTCTCCGATGGGTCTTCCCGTGAACTCTTCCAGGCGCTTCCTCAATCGCTCCAGCTCGGCGATGGTGTAGGTGAGGGCTTTTCCCGAGCTCAGGACAGTGGGGAAGTTGAAGGTTTCCACGAAGGTTCCGGGGCGAGCCTGCTGCCATATATCGGCGAGGCCCTGCATCGTATCGCAGGTGTGGGAGAAGATGAAGCCGGCGAAGTGGTCAAGTTCCCCGCTGAGGGCCCGGTGCAGGCAGGCTCTGGCGAGGTAGCATGTGTAACTCTGGAGGTGAGCCTGGGCCGAGGAAGCATCCGCCGCGCCGGGAGTTATGCGGATGGGGCTGAACCCGGCGGCTATGAGCAATTCTTCCGGCACATAGGAGCAGAAAAATCCGATGGCCTTTCGGCCGCTGCCTTTTCCCTGGATTTCGGTGTGAGCACTCATGGTCCTCTCCTTTTCGCCGGTTTTTAGCCATCAGCCAGACGGACTATTTTCCTCCAGATGCTGGCCCGGTATTTGAGGGGAACCGTCGCTGAGCGGATCCCGGAAGGCACGGCAGAAACCCCCGCTCTTCAATTTGCTTCCGCGCACAGCCTCCCACATTTTACTTCAAAATGGGATGGGAGGCAATGTGGAGAACAGTTTTTGCAGGAATGGCCTGGAGGGGTATAAAATTAGGTGCCATGATCGGTGTTTCCCTTGGCACGGCTATAGCCCTTGGCTTGAGAAAGGGGAAGATGGCCTACCCTCCCACCACGGCTTACCTGATGCTGGGCGGCAGGTGCCTCATGGATTGCGCCTTCTGTTCCCAGGCCAGGAGCAGCTCCGCCAGCCCTCTCTCCCTCTCCCGGGTTACCTGGCCCCTCTTCCCCGAAGAAGAGGTCATTTCCAGGCTGGAATCTCCCGGGCCCTCAAGCCCTTTCAGGAGGATATGCATACAGGTCACCCGCACTGCTGATGCTTTCCGGCAAACCCTGGACCTCGTCCGGAGGCTCAGGGAGAGAGTTCCTCTGCCGGTGGATGCCGCTTACCTGCCGCAGGATTTTGAGGAGGTTAAAGCCCTCTTTGAAGCCGGCCTCGACCACCTGGGCTTCGGCCTTGATGCCGCCTCCGAAAGGGTTTACGCTCGGGTCAAGGGTCCCGGGTGGGCGAAAATCATGCGCCTCATAGAAGAAGCCGCTTCCGAATACCCCGGCCGGATTGCCGTTCACCTCATCGTTGGCCTGGGCGAGACCGAGGAAGAAATGGTCCGGATGATCGGGAGGATGCACGACATCGGCGCAATTGTTGGCCTCTTCGCCTTCACACCTCTGCCCGGCACCAGGATGGAGAAGGTTCCTCCCCCATCCCTCGCCTCCTACCGGCGCATCCAGATCGCCCGTTACCTCCTGATCCGGGATTTGGCCCGGGCCGAAGACTTCGCCTTCTCCGATGACGGCAGGATAGAAGCTTTCCCGCCCTTTGACCCCGACATCCTCTCCGATGGCGAAGCTTTCCGCACGTCGGGCTGCCCCGATTGCAACCGTCCTTATTACAACGAGAAGCCCTCGGGCCCCCTTTACAAC
>DAOUCW010000110.1:0-2610 GCA_034431695.1 Anaerolineae bacterium
CTCCAACCCCAACCCC
Source organism: Anaerolineae bacterium (assembly GCA_034431695.1). Lineage (GTDB taxonomy): Bacteria > Chloroflexota > Anaerolineae > SpSt-600 > SpSt-600 > SpSt-600. The sequence continues at coordinate 17 of DAOUCW010000110.1, forward strand.
CACGCCAACACCGGCCCCGACGCCAGATGGCATCCGCAGGGAAGCCATCGTCCCAATCCTGCTTTACCATTACATCTCCCCTCCCCCTCCCGGCTCCAGCGTGGTCCGGAGGGAAATAAGCGTTTCCCCCGAGCAATTTGAGGAGCACCTGAAGTATTTCAAAAGTCAGGGCTACACGACCATCACCCTCAGGGACCTCGCCTACCATCTGACTATCGGCAGACCCCTTCCGCCAAAGCCCCTTATCATAACCTTTGATGACGGATATGAGGACCATTACCGCAATGCCTTCCCCCTGCTCCGCAAGTATGGCTTCGTGGGCACCTTTTTCGTGATCACCGATTTCATTGATGAGGGGAGGCCAGGCTACATGAGCTGGGAACAGGTGGAGGAGATGGCCAGGGCTGGGATGGAAATCGGAGCCCATGGACGCAACCACGTCGGTTTGAAGGGGAAGCCCCTGGATTACCTTGTGTGGCAGATCCTGGGCTCCAGGCAGACCCTCGAAGCTCACGGGATTGAGCCCAGGTTCTTTTCCTACCCCTTCGGCTTCTACGATGATGAAGTTATCAAAGTGCTCAGGTCGGCCCACTTCTGGGGAGCCGTGACGACCGAACCTGGGGTTATTCAATCGTCCGATAGCCTCTTCACCCTGAAGCGGATAAGGGTGAACGGCACTGAAAGCCTGGAAAAGCTCGTAGCGAAGATCAAACTCTTTGAGCCAAAGCGATGATGGAGGTGCCGAAAGGCAAACTCGCGCGCCTTATGAGCCAGGCCTCCAGATCTCCAACCATGGTCAGGATGGAATTGACAAGGGGAGGAACCGGCTCCATCTCCACCTGATAAGCATCCTCATCAAAGTGAGGGGATGCGAGCTTCGGACGCAAACCAAGTTTCTCCCGGATGATTATGAGGGGCGCTGCCAGAGGGAAGATGAAAAAATTGTTGTAAGTGACTTTCAGTGGGCGAAAGCCTGCTTTCTCCAGCAGAGCTTTTAAAGTTCCTGCGCTATATCGCCGGCGGTGGCGGTTCAGCACATCGTTGTAGCTCCACAGCCATTGGAAAGCCGGTGCGGTTATGATGAGATGGCCACCCGGAACGCACACCCGGTGGCATTCCCTGAGCACCAGAAAATCATCATCGCAGTGCTCAATCACGTCCAGAAGAGCGATCAGCCTGAAAGTTTCCGCAGGGAAAGGCAGAGCTTCGGCCTTCCCCAGGGGAACAATGTAACCTCTCCCCCTGGCCACGAGGATGGGCTTTATGTTGTTGTCCACCCCCACCACCGAACCGTAGCGGGAAAGGTGGTGGAACATGTTGCCTGCTCCGCTGCCCACATCCAGCACAAGCCAATCTCTGCCCCCAACCACGGGGTCGAGGACGGCAAAAATTGCTTTGGTCCGGCTGGCAAACCACCAGTGCCTGTCCTCTTCCAGAAGCACTTCCATGGCCGCTCCGCTAACGGAAGATGCGGTCAAACTTTTCCTGAATGCCCGAGGGGATCTCCCATGCGCCCTCCGGGCACAGCTCCACGCAGCAGTAGCAGGTTATGCAGCGCTCCACGTTTACCACAGGATAAGGGTCAAGGGAAATGGCCTGGGCGGGACAGTTCAGGGCGCAATCCCCGCACTGAAGGCAGAGCTCTTCCCTCAGAACCGGATGAACCCTGCCGATGGCCTGGAGGAGCATGACCTGCTCCTGAGGAGAAGCAGCGAAGGTGGTGGGGAGCCTGAAATCCGGGATTACGGAGAAGCTTCCCTCCACCTCAACCCCATCAATCTTACCGAGGCCTCTGGAGGCAGCTTCCGCCAGGTGGTGGACCCTGGATGGATCGACGCCCATCATCCTGCAGGCTACGGCGTCCACGGCGACGCCATCTTTTCCGGCGAGGATTTTCCCGAGAGGCCTGACCTGGCCATGGGTGGGGCCATTGCCCTCCATGACCCTCAGAGCATCCATGACCACGAGGTCCGGCGGGCGGAGGGCATAGAGATCGGCAAGGAGAGAGGCAAATTGCCGGCGGGTGGGAGCAGCCAGATGCAGGCGGGCTTTGGCTGTTCCCGCCACGTATCCGTAGAGGTTCTTGACAGCACCCGTTATGGTGGTGAAAACGTGCGTCTTCATAACGGGGACATCAATCAGGAAATCGGCTTCCAGGATGGCGCTGGAGATCGGAGCCTTTGCCCCAACAGAGGGAAGCAGTATTTCCGTAACCCTCTCCGAAAGCCTCACGAAGCAACCGTGGCTGGCTTCCACCAGCCCCGCTTTGTGGGCGGTGGCCCTGGAATCCTTCTCAACTCCTCCGGGGTTATCCCCCACCATAACCCGGGCAGCACCCCGCCTGAGACATTCCATCACCAGGGCCGAAACCACTGCCGGATGAGTCGTCGCCCCGTGCTCCGGGGGAAGGCCAGCCACGATGTTGGGTTTTATGAGCACGCTTTTGTCCCTTACGTCCACTTCAAAAGCATCAAAAATCCTGGCAATCGCCTTCTCTGCGTCCTGCTCAGTGGCTTCGTAGATGCTCACCAGGCTCATTTTGTCCCCCAGGATTTTACAAAAGGGGGCGGGTCATCCCCGCCCCCATCTTGCCC
>DAOUCW010000111.1:0-11208 GCA_034431695.1 Anaerolineae bacterium
GTATATCAACTCTGTCGGGCTCCCTCGCCAGGGCCTCGCTGAGGGTCTGAACGGCCTGCTCGAGGAGGCCGCTTTTGATGTAAGTTCGGCCGAGACCCGCCAGGGTGTAATGAGGGATGAGTTCGGGACCCCCTATTTCCCGGTAAAGGTGCTCCAGCTCTTTCCTGATCTCCTTGTGGGAAGGTTCCAGGTCCAGAGCTTTCTCCAGGAACCAGATGGCCTGCTCCGTTTTGCCCATGGCCCTGTAAGCGTCGGCCAGTCCTACATAGGCGATGAGGTCCTCCGGGTCGGCGCTGAGGACCCGCATGAACATCTCGGCGGCGCTCTCCATATCGCCTCTCTCAAGGCAGGCTTTCCCGAGAAGGCGGTAAGCTTCAATGAATTTGGGGTAGACCGAAAGGATGTGCCGTGCTGCCGCTATGGCTTCCTCGCTCCTTCCTTCCCTTATCAGGCCTTCTATCTCTTCGCAGTAAAGTTCCAGATCAACATCCTCAGGCATTCTTAATCCTCCTTTCAGCGCCTGGCTTCCGAATAAACCCGCTGGAATTCGGCCAGGAAAACCCTGGCTATGGCCGGATCCTCCAGAATAACGATGTTCTCATCGTTGGATTCGTCGGCACTGGTCGAGAAGTTGAAAGAGCCGGTGATGACGATTTTCTCGTCAATTATGAAGACTTTGTGGTGCATAAGGTAAGGATTGCCATCCTGGCGGACGTCAATTCCGGCCTTCAGCAGGGCGCCGAATTCGCTGTATTTGGTTTCGGAGCCGGTGGTTTCAAACACGCCTTTAACTGTAACCCCTTTCCTGGCCTTTTCCCGCAGGACTTTGCCCATCCGGTCATCGGTGAAGGAGAAAGCCATGAAATAGACGGAAGAGGTAGCTTTCTCCAGTTTCTCCGTTATCTTCGCCCCAACTTCATCCTCAGGGGCGAAGTAATTTTCCACGGGGATGCCGCCGATCGTGATGCGCGGGGTAGTGCCCCCTGGCTTCCGGTCTGGCCCGAATTTTTTCTCCTCAAACATCTTGTTGAAGGTGACCAGGTAGTTGTGGGCGAGTTCGGGGGAATAGATGAGGATGGAGTTGTTATCGTAGCGGGTGGTGTCGTTCTGGGTGAAATTCCAGGATCCGGTCCAGACGGCCTGTCCGTCCACCACCACGAATTTGTTGTGCATTATGCCCGATGTATTCCCCCCAACGACCGGGATCCCGTTGCGTTTGAGTTCCAGGAAGGCCTTGTTTTCCCTGGGATTATCAAGCACATCGTCTATATCCGTAACGACGCGCACTTTTACCCCTTTGCGGGAAACATCTATGAGGGCCTGGACTATCGCTGGCAGGTCCAGCTGGTAGATGGCCATGTCAACGGAGTAGCGGGCCGACCTTATGAACTCTTCAAGGCCTTTGTCAATTGGCTCCGAGCCCGGCGCGGTGAAGTAAATTTTATACCAGGCCGCAGGAGTGGGCGTAGCGGCCACAGGCGATGGTATGGGAGTTAGCTCCGGCGCTTCGCCGGGAACCAGCAGGAAGAAAGCAACGACTGCGGCCAGAAAGAGGACGAAGATTAAAAGGGCAACGATTGGGCTTACAGCTCGCTTTCCCTTTTTTCCCATATTACTTCGGCCAGATTGGTGATGAATTCCAGTATTTCGCGGGTGGAGAAAGGTCTTCCTTCGGTGAGGTGCTTCTCCACAAGCCCCATGGCTAAAGCCAGGGTTGGGGAACGAGTGTAGAGGAGCATGTTGTTGAGAGCGCTCATCACGTTCTTGACTCTATCTTTCTCCCGAGCTGCTACCTCCTCAGCGTTCTCCTCGGGGGCAGCCATGATTTTCTTCTCAAGCCAGCGCTCCGCCCATTTCAGGAGCACTTCGGCCTCGTGATCGGTCAGGTTTGAGCGGAGCCTTTCGTCCTCTGCTATGCTTTCCACTGCTTTCCGGAGGGCCTCTTCCCGCACGCTCATGCTATCTCTCCCCTAAGTAAGCTTTGCGGACCCTTTCATCCTGCATGAGTTCATGGGACGGGCCGCTTAAGACTATTCGCCCCGTTTCCAGAACGTAGGCCCTGTGGGCGAGCTTGAGGGCAGCTCTGGCATTTTGCTCCACTAAGAGTATGGTTACACCCTGCTGGTTTATCTCCTTTATGGTCTCAAAGATCGCTCTGACCAGCATCGGGGCCAGGCCGAGGGAAGGTTCATCCAGAAGGAGGAGGCGCGGCCTGGACATAAGCGCCCTCCCTATGGCCAGCATTTGCTGCTCCCCGCCCGAGAGGGTTCCGGCCAGTTGCCTCTTCCTCTCGGCCAGGCGGGGGAAGAGGGCGAAGACCCTCTCCATGTTGGCTTCAATGGCCTTCCGGTTGTTCCCGAGGCTGTAGGCCCCCAGGAGGAGGTTTTCCTCCACGGTGAGGGTGGGGAAGACTTTCCTCCCCTCCGGCGCATGAGATATGCCCATGTATACGATTTTGTGGGCCGGCACTCTGTTGAGCTCCTGGCCGTCGAAGATGACCCTGCCTTCCCTGGGCTTAACGAGCCCCGAAATGGTCTTCAGAGTGGTGGTCTTGCCCGCACCGTTGGCTCCTATGAGGGTTACAATTTCCCCCTCCTCCACCGTGAGGGATATGCCTTTCAGGGCGTGGACGTTGCCGTAATAGGTGTGGACGTTCTCCAGAACCAGCAGGGGCATCTTCATTCCTCCTTCCCCAGGTAGGCCTCAATGACGCGGGGGTTGTTCTGGATCTCTTCCGGCGTCCCCTCGGCGATCTTGTAGCCGTTGTCCAGCACTATTATGCGCTCCGAAATGCCCATCACCACTTTCATATCGTGCTCAATGAGGAAGATGGTTATGCCTCTGTCCCTCAGCTGGAGTATCAGGCTCATAAGTTCTGATGTTTCCTGCTCGTTGAGGCCGGCGGCGGGCTCATCCAGCATCAGGATGCGGGGGTTCGTCGCCAGGGCTCTGGCTATCTCCAGGCGCTTCTGGAGCCCGTAGGGGAGGTTTCTGGCCAGCTCAAATTCAAGCCCCGCCAGGCCCATGAAGTGAATGTATTCCAGGGCTTTTTCCTGGATGAATCTCTCCTCTTCCCGCTGGGCCTTTGTCTGGAAGAGAGAGGCCCAGAGGCCTGCTCTGGTCCGGCAGTGAAGTCCGGCCATGACGTTTTCAATGACTGTAAGGTTCGGGAAGAGCCTTATGGTCTGGAAAGTCCTGGCTATCCCCATTTCGGTTATCTGGTGGGGGCGAAGGCCCACGAGGTTGCGGCCATTGAAGCGGATTTCCCCCTTATCGGGAAGGAATATGCCGGTGATGAGGTTGAAGACGGTGGTTTTGCCCGCACCGTTCGGGCCTATCATGCCCAGGATTTCACCCTCATTGAGGTGGAAGCTCACATCGTTGACGGCCACAAGCCCGCCGAAACTTTTGGTCAGGTTCTTGACTTCAAGAAGAGCCATCCCAACCTCCCGGACGCTAAGAAGATGGAGTTTCTTCCTGGCGGAGTTCAAGACGGTAGCGGCGGTGAGGCCAGAGACCCTCGGGACGGAAGATCATCATGATTACCATGGCTATCCCGAAGACCAGGAGCCTCCATTCCAGTATTGATGAAAGGATGCTCCGGAGCACCTCCGGCAGCAGGATCATCCCCAGAGTCCCCACGAAAACCCCGGGGATAGAGCCTGTCCCTCCCAGGACAACGATGCAGAACATCACCACTGAGTTCCAGAAGCTGAAGGTTTCGGGGGCTATGACGGTGTAGCGGCTGGCGTAGATGTTTCCAGCGACCCCTGCCCAGGCTGCTCCAATGGCGAAGGCCAGGAGCTTGTATTTGACCGTGTCAATACCCATGGCCTCGGCGGCCATCTCATCTTCCCGTATGTAGTTCCAGGCCCGCCCAAGCCTTGAGTTCTCCAGCCTCTGCATGGCCAGGATGGTTATTATCACGAAGAAGAGAACGTAGTAGTAATAGGCCGTGGGTGTGGATATTTCCAGCCCGAAGATGGAAGGCCTTGCGATGCCCCTGAGGCCGTTTACGCCGCCGGTTATCTTGAAGGGGTCGTTGTAGAGGAAGAGCCGGACTATCTCCCCGAAGCCTATGGTCACTATGCAGAGGTAGTCACCCCTGAGGTGGAGGATGGGCCTGGCAATCAGGACGGCGAAGAAGGCGGCCACCAGGGCGCTTATGGGCAGGCAGACCAGGATGGGCACTTTGAGGTAGATGTTGAGGATTGCCGTTGTGTAAGCGCCAACAGCCCAGAAGGCCGCATGGCCGAGCTGGAAGAGCCCGGCATATCCAACGATTATGTTGAGGCTCAGCCCCAGGATGGCCCATATCCCGAAAAGCACCCAGGTGGAAATCCAGTAATCATTCCTGACGACCAGGGGGAAGAGCAGGACAACGGCCAGAAGGACTCCGTAGAAGATACGGCGGTCAAGGTTCCTGAAGTAATCCCACAGGGCTCTCATCCTTTCACCCCTTCTCACAGTTTTTCGGCCACCCTCTCACCGAGGAGTCCCCTCGGGCGGACTATCAGGATAAGTATCAGGATGAGGAAAACGATGGCTTCCTTCCAGGCCCCTCCCTGAGGGATGAAGCCAGCGGCCAGGGTCTCAAAGATCCCGAGGAGCATCCCTCCAACCATTGCCCCCGGGATGTTGCCGATCCCTCCCAGGATGGCAGCCGTGAAGGCTTTCAGGCCGTAACCCCATCCCAGGGTGAAGTTTATGCGTCCATAATACAGGCCCACCATTATCCCGCCGGCCGCCCCGAGAGCTGGCCCAATTATGAAGATTATCCGCACTATGGCATCAACGTCTATGCCCATCAGCCGGGCGACATCGTGGTCCAGGGCTGTGGCCCTGACAGCGGTTCCAAGCCTGGTGTAATGGATGAAGTAGTAAAGGAGGGCCATGAGGAGCAGGGAGAGGGCGAGGACGAAAACCTGGAGCAGGCTGATCTGAAGCCCTCCAGCCTGCCAGTAAATGGGGGGGATTACGCCCCTTGGGTAAACTCTGTAGCGGGGGCCATAAGCAAGCATGACAGCGTTCTGGAGGGCTATGGAAACCCCAAGGGCTGATACTACCGGAGCGAGCCTTCCTGCTCTGCGCAGGGGGCGGTAGGCAACTCTCTCGATCCCCACTCCAAGGACAGCCACTATTATCATAACCACGATGAAGACGCCCGCCAGTGCCCAGAGGAGGGCATTGCCTTCAAGTCCCGCCCCGATGAGCATTGAAATTATGGTCAGGCCGAGGTATGAGCCGGTCATGAAGAGGTCACCGTGGGCGAAGTTGATGAGCTTGAGGACGCCGTAGACCATGGTGTAGCCGAGGGCTATGAGGGCATAGAAAGAGCCTATGGTTATGCCGTTGAGCAATTGCTGGAAGAGTATATCCATTTTCCCACCCCTGCGCTCAATTCCTCCTTTATACCCTAAAAAAGGGGAGAAAATTCTCCCCCTTCGCTCTCACTATTTCAGCAAGGAGGGGGAGGGCTCAGCGCCCTCCCCCTTCATTCTGCTACTCGTAAGGCACGAATTTGCCGTCTTTGATGATGTAGAACTTGTGGATGGTGCCAAGGCGATCGCCCTTCTCGTCAAAGCCGAGGATGGGGCCGGTCAGGCCGGGGTAATCCTTGAACTGGGTGTGGAGGTATTCGGCCATCTTGTTGGTATCGGTGGAGTTGGTGGCCTTTATAGCTTCCACAATGACCTTGAAGGCGTCGCCGGCCATGACCCACCAGATGCTGGCGGGCTCTTCCCCGTATTCCTTCTTGAAGTCCTCAATGAACTTCTTGGCTTCGGGATAGGGGAGGTCGCTGGGCAGTGGTTCGGTGCTAACCAGGACGCCCTCAGCTGCTTCCTTTCCGGCAATTTCAACGAACTCGGGGTTGTTGCACGCGTTTCCAGCAGTGAACTGGATCTTGGGGAAGATGCCCTGCTCGTAGCCCTGCTTCAGGAGGAGAGCACCATCAGGATGGTATCCGGTGAAGTAGACCACATCGGGGGCCGCGGCCTTGATCTTGGTCAGCATCGGGGTGAAGTCCTGCTCGCCCTGGGTTATGGCGTCAAAGAGGACGGTGGTTCCACCCCTCTCCTCGTAATACTTCTTGGCCCATTCGGCGAGCCCCTTGGCGTAAGTGGAGTTGTCGTGGATGAAGGCAGCCTTCTTCCACCCCTTCTTGATGAAGAACTCGGCGGCGAAGAGGCCCTGCCTGTCATCCAGGAAGCAGGTGCGGAAGAACTGCTTGTATCCCTTGGTGGTGAGGACGGTGGCGGTGGAGGAAGGTGTAATCTGGAGGATGTTCTTCTCGTTGAGGACTTTGGAGAGGGGCTCGGTGCAGGTGGAGGCATAACTTCCGATGACTGCTACTACTTTCTCGGCGGCCAGCTTATCGCCGCAGAGGGCAGCCTCGCTGGCTTCACCCTTGTCATCGCACGGGACGATTTCAATCTTCCGGCCGCCCAGAAGGCCTCCCTGCTCGTTCACCTGCTTGGCAAGGAGCTTGATGACCTTGAGCATGCCCTCGCCTTCGTATGCCCACTTGCCGGTAATGGGGCCAACGAATCCGATCTTGATGGGTTCGGCGGCTTTGGGTTTGCAGGCGGCAAGGACCATAGCGAGGGCAAGGACCAGCGTTAATATTGCGGTTAGCCTCTTACCCATGGCGTTCCTCCTTACAGTGGTTTCGGCTTCAGCGGGGGTGTTTTTGTTTTTCAATTATAGCACAGTTGAAATAACCTCGCAAACTTGCTGCGCCTCCGCTGGCCTGAGGCTCACCCAGTTCCTGCAGGAAGCTTTTGACCGCATCAATGAACGGTTCAGGGCATTCTTCCTGGGGGACATGACCGCATTCAGGGATGATGACAAGCCTGGCTCCCGGGATCTCCCTGGATAGCCGGATGCTCTGCTCCGGGGGTATCAGGCGATCGTCATCGCCGGTGATGACCAGCACCGGGACCACAACCTCTTTCAGGCGCCCTTCCAGTCTGGGCGGCCCGGCGGCGCGGAAGACCTCCCAGAGAGCCCGGTCCCAGTTTTCAGCCCGCAGGAACCTGGCATAACCTTCCCAGATTTCCGGCGTAAGTTTGTCCGGATTGTGCCAGGCAGAGCGCCCGAAATCAATCCCCCATTTCCGGATGGAACGGGCCAGAAGCGGTCCCAGGTGGCGCACCTGCGGGGTATTGAGCAGAGGGCGGAGCCAGCCCGGTATGAAGCCTCTGACGTATACCGCCGGATCAACCAGGATCAGGGCCTCCACATGTTCAGGATAATTCAGAGCGGTCAGCAGGGCCACAGTCCCGCCGGCAGAATTGCCCACCAGGATAGCCCGGTCAAAGCCCAGAGTGCGCATGAGCTTGACCGTAAGTTCGGCGTGGGATTCGTAGCTGTAAGGGCTGGGGCCGGTCCACTTCAGCGGCCGCTCCGTCAGGCCGAAGCCGGGCCGGTCAAAAGCCACGACAGTCCCAACTTCGGAGAGAGGACCAATGACCTCGCGCCAGGTGAAGGTGCTGGAAGCGAAGCCGTGGAGCAGGAAAAGAACCGGACTACCCGAGCCGGCCATTTTGTAGTGGACGGTTATGCCGTCAACTTCCACAAACCTGCTATCGGGGTCGGCGAGCTGCTCTGGCGGGACAGTGCCTTCCGGAGGTCTCACCGGCACGAGGAACGGACCGATGGAAACTGCCAGCAGGAAGATGAGCACTGCGATCAGCAACCAGCGAACCCAGGGCTTCATCGGTTTTCCTCCCGGTGTGTGTTCATGGATTCGGCCGCCCTGATGCGGGCGATGAAAACATCCTCAAGGGAGGGGAATATGGGCTCAATGCTCTGGATTTTTATGCCTTTCCTCCGGAGAATTTCCTCGACGAAAGGGCGATAATTTTCTGCCTGGGGGGCCAGGAGGTGGATGGCTGAGCCGTAGAGCAGGGGCTCAATTTTTCGGGCTCCTGAGCCTCCGAGGGCCAGGAAGGGTTGCTCCGGGGAAACCGGGACCGCAGGCAGGGCATGCTCTCGCAGCGCTGCCAGAGCTTCCTGGTAATTGTCGCACCGAATTTCCAGAACCCACCCCTTCATTTCGGCCTTCAGTTCCCGGGGGGAGCCCTGGGCTACGATGCGGCCGTTGTGGATCAGGATCAGGTTGTGGCAGTGCTCGGCCTCGTCCATGTAATGGGTGGTGACCAGGATCGTTATCCCTCTGTCGGCAAGCTCGTAGAGCAGATCCCAGAAGGCCCTCCTGGAGATGGGGTCAACTCCGGCTGTGGGCTCGTCCAGGAAGAGCATCTCGGGCTGGTGGAGGATGGCACAGCCGAAAGCCAGGCGCTGCTTCCAGCCCCCTGAGAGGTTGGCGGTCAGTTCCTTCTCCCTCCCCTTGAGCCCGGCCATCTCAATGGCGTAGCCAACTCTCTCTTCCAGGACTTTGCCCTTGAGGCCGTAGACACGCCCGTAGAAGCGCAAATTCTCCTCCACCGTGAGGTCATTGTAGAGGCTGAACTTCTGGGTCATGTAGCCGATGCGCTTGCGTATTTCTTCCGTATCCTTCTGGGAATCGAGCCCAAGAACCCAAGCCCGGCCCTCGGTGGGGCGGAGCAGGCCCAGGAGCATCCTTATGGTGGTGGTCTTGCCTGCTCCGTTCGGCCCGAGGAAGCCGAAGATCTCGCCCCTTTCAATCGTGAAGCTTATGTGGTCTACCGCCGTGAAATCGCCGAATTTTTTGGTCAGGTTCTCAGCTACTACCGCCTTCTCCAATGGCCCTCCCCCTTTCAAAGTAAGCTGTGGAGGTCCCGAACTGGCTCAGAATCACTGCCCCAATCCCAAATGAGTATACCACAATCTGGAGGAGAAAGCCCAGGCAGGGGACCAGGCCGAGAAGCTGGACCAGGGCCACACCCAGGATAACGCTGTAGATGGGCGATATTTCTTTGACCCCCGCGTTTTCCAGAATTTTGCCCCCGACCATGAAGGCCAGGGCTGTCAAGCCGAAGAGGCCCGCGATCAGGAGGCCAAGCCAGATCAGGAGGCCGAGGCAGGCCGCAATCAGAAGCACAAGCCCCACTGGAACACCCAATACCACTGCCGCCAGGCCTATGCCGGCGCTCTCCAGGGGGGCTCTGGTCATGGTTTCGGCAACGACTTTGACCTGCGCAGGCCAGAGGCTGATTATGAGCACCGATGCCGCTATGAGGGCTAAAAGCGTTGCGATGAAGCGGATGCTGCCCCCCACAAGCCCACCCAGTAGGCCTTCAGGGGTAAAACGAGGACGCACCGCTCCGGGAGTTAAGAAGAGCATGGACCTGAACAGGCGCGGGCCGCTCACCTCTGTAACCTCCCCGGTTATGACGGCCCCCTCCTCTTTTTCAAGCTTCCCTCCCATCAGGAACACATTGCCCTCGATCCGGCCGGTGCTCCTGACGCTCACATTGCCGCCGAAGACCGCCAGCTCACCTTTCAAGGTCCCGGCCACCTTCACCCATCCTCCGAACACGGCAATATCTCCCTCCAGGGTGCTCCCCCTTTCAAGGGTGAGGTTGCCGCCGAAAATGACCAGATCGCCGTAGAAGGTTTCGCCCCTCTTCAGGGTGAAGCTTTCGCCAAAGAGCACTTTGCCCCCTTCGGCGAAGGCAGGGAGGGCCGCGCTCCAGAGGAGGAAGGCCAGGATGAAGCTCAGAGCAATTTTCCTGAACATTTCAGCCTTCTATTCCCACCGGAATAACAGGGAAGCCAGGGCTCCCCCGATCGCCATAACTCCCACAAGCACCGCTACTTCGGTAAGGTGCTTGCCCCAGGGCTCGCCGAACCACAACCCCCTCATGAGGGAAACCACATGGGTGAGGGGGAGGAAACGGCTGAAGTTGCGTATAGTTTGAGGCAGTAATTCCCAGGGGATCGTTGCACCGGAGAGGAACATTATCGGGAACGCCACAGCCATGCCAACTGTCTGGGCGATCCGGGCTGTGGGGGCCAGTGCGGCTATGAGGTAACCGAGGGAGAAGATGGAAAGGGACCCCAGGAGGAAGGCTGCCGAAACGCTGAGGATGTTGCCTTCAAAACGGGCACCGTAAATGAGTCTGCCTGCGAGGACGAGGAGGAGCACCCCCAGGACCGTCACGATGAGGTAGCTGACGAGCTCGCTCGCCATGTAGACGAAGGGGTGGAGTGGTGCAGCCCGGAAGCGCTTCAACACCTTGCTTTCCCTCGCCGAAGCCGTGCTTATGGGTATGCTTATGAGACCCACCGTGACGATTATGAGCCCGATGTAAGCCGGCACCATGATGTCAACAGTCCCATACCCCCCGAAGAAAGGGGTTGGTTTGTTCCCGTAGATTGAGCCGAAGAGGACGAGCATCAGGGGGGCGAAGACAATGGTGAAAAATAAAGCCACGAATTCCCGGAAATACAGCTTTATGCCCATCAGGATGAGTTTGGCAAACCCGCGCATAATCCCTCCTTCAATCCCTCATCTCTCGCCCTGTCAGGGCCAGGAACACGTCTTCCAGCGATGGCTGCTCGGTCCGCAGGTCAGTGAAGCGAACTCCCATCTCTTCCAGGGCTGTCACCAGTTCCCTCACGAGCTTATCGCCCCGGCCGTAAACTATGAGCCTCTGGCCTATCTGTTCCAGGCGGGTTACGCCCGGCACCTGGCGCAGCCTCCCCTCGTCCAGGGGTTCCTGGACGCTGAAGATCACCCTCTGCTCCGCGCCGATGGAGCGGATCAGATTCTCCGGAGTGTCCAGGGCTACGATTTTGCCGTGGTCTATGATTGCCACCCGGTCGCACAGCTTCTCGGCTTCCTCCATGTAGTGGGTGGTCAGGAAGACGGTCTTGCCCCTGTCCCTTATTTCCCGGACCAGGTCCCACGCTGTGTGCCTGGCCTGGGGGTCGAGGCCGGTGGTCAATTCATCCAGGAAAACGATTTCGGGGTCGTTCAGGAGGGCGAGGGCGATGAAGAGGCGCCTTTTCTGGCCTCCCGAGAGGGTTTCAAAATAAGCGTTGCGCATACTGGCCAGGCCCAACTGCTCAAGGAGCATGGGCCAGTGCACCCGGCGCCGGTAGAAGGATGAGAAGAGGTCCATGGCTTCCCAGACCTTGAGGCGATGGGGCGGGGATGCTTCCTGAAGCTGGATGCCGATCCGCTGCCGCAATTCGTAGCCCTGGCGGTGGGGGTCAAGCCCCAGGACCCGGATCCGCCCCCGGTCGGGGCGGCGCAACCCCTCCACGCACTCAATC
>DAOUCW010000112.1:0-7951 GCA_034431695.1 Anaerolineae bacterium
GCCGTGACCAGGTCAGGGACGGATGATGTTTTGGGGAGGACGAGGGTGAGCGGGCCGGGCCAGAAGAGTTCGGCCAGCTTAAGCGCAACAGGCGGCATCTCCGCCACCACCCGGGGGAGAATTTCAAGGGAAGCAATGTGCACTATGATGGGGTCGTCCGCAGGGCGCTCCTTGGCGGCGAAGATCCGGGCGACCGCGGCTTCATCCAGGGCGTTGGCCCCCAGCCCGTAGACAGTCTCGGTGGGGAAGGCCACCAGCCCCCCTCTCCTTATGACCTCCGCAGCCTGTGCAATCTTTTCCGGCTCCGGCTCCGCGGGATTCACCCTCAGAATTTCCGTCTCCATTTCAGCCCCGAACTTAATTATAGGGGATGTCCGGAAGGCGAGCAATGCTCAGTAGTTGGTGGTCCGGTCAATGAGGCCTCGCTCGCGGGCCAGGAAATCGCACAGCTTGAAGGTCAAAAGGGCTGTCACACTGAAGAGCACTGAAAGCCCCAGCATTATCCCCAGAAGCTCGGCGCTGCTGAAAGAGGCAAGGGTTGGAAAAGCCTTTGAACTTTCCCCGAGCAGCGAGCGGCGGATGAGCTCCAGCCAGTAGGTTATGGGCATGATGAAGCCCAGGGGGCGGAGCCAGCCCGGCAGAACCTCCAGCGGGAATACTGCCCCGCTGAAGAGGTAAAGGGCCCCGGCAACGGCTTCCCCTATGAGGAAGAAGTGGTGGGCCACCAGAAGGCTCACATTGGCCAGGATAAGCCCCATGAAGGCCAGCATTACTACCCCCAGAGCCCAGGAGATGAAGAAGAGAGGCCAGTCGACCTGAGCCGGGTTTATGGGCAGGCGCAGGAAAAGAACCCCGGCCAGGAGGGTCACCAGCACGGCGAAGGAGCCGGTGAGGAAGCGGGCAACCCCCCGCCCGAGCCAGTAGAGGGGGATCCGAACAGGCGCCACGTATATGTATTTCAGGGTCCGGTAGTGCTCCCGATCGTCTATCACCGCCCAGGAGATCCCGGTCATGACAGAGCCCACGTAGATGTAGAAGGCATTGCCCAGGTAGATGTAGGGGAAGACGGGCTCCCTGAACCGGCCACCCGTTATGACCCCATACATCACCACCAGGATGGCTGCCGAAGCAAGGGGTTTCACTATTGAGTAGATGGTGAAGAGGACGGGGTCGGTCCAGTTGGATTCAATCTGCCAGCCGAGCCAGGTAGCCACCAGGAAAGAGCGCCAGGCGGAAAGCACCCTCCTCTTCATCGCTGGATCTCCAGAAGCCTCCCCTCGCTGATGGCTTTCCTCTCCATGTAATCCAGGAGGTATCGGGCGGCCACAAGGAAGATGACGCTCAGGATAATGAGAGCTATCGCTTCCAGGCGGACATCCGCAAGGCCCACCGCTGCCCCGGAGGGGAAGAGGAGCTGGCGCATGGCGTCAAGGCCCAGGGTGAGGGGTATCAGGGAAGCCACCACCGCAACCCAGAAACCCAGGCTCTTTATGGGGAAATAGAAGCCGGAGAGGAGGTATATGGGCTCCTGAGCCAGGCTGGCCAGGTGCCAGGCCTCCCGGCTCCAGAGGAGGAAAAGGGAAGCGTTCATCATCCCGAGCCCGTATAGCGCCACAAGCGTCAGGAGGAAAACGGCCACGAGGAGAGGGACATTCACAACGTAATACCGAACCCCAAACAGCAGGCTCCCCACGATGATGATGGTGGCTGCCCTCAGGGATGTGGCCACCATCCCGCCCAGAGCCATCCCCAGAAGGATCCCCATCTTCGGGGCAGGGGACATTATGAAGAGGGAGAGGTTGCCCGTCTCCTTCTCCCAGTAGAACTGAGTGGACATGCTCCAGAGGACGTTGAGCCAGAAGGCGGTCATCGCTCCGCCCAGAACCACGAAGCCTATGTAATCCTCCGGAGCACGGATGGCGCGGTAGATGAAAACGTAAGCCGAAACTGCCAGCATGGGGAGGAAAACATCAAAGAAAATCCACGATTTCTCCCTCTGCTGGCCTATTACCCTCGGATAGGCCCGCGCTACGACCGTCTTGAGGAAAAGCTTCCAGCCCTTAGCCCTCTTCATCCTCTTCTTCCTCAACTTCCCTGAAAGGCCTGCCTACCAGCTCCACGAACACATCCTCCAGGGTTGGCTCCCGCTTGGCAAGGTGGCGCACCTGCACCGAGCGGGCTGTGAGCGCGTTGATCACGCCCGCCAGGGCTGAGTCCTCCTCCAGCACGAGGGATAGCCTGACCCCGCCATCCACCTCGGAAATTATCGCACGGCGGACACCCGAAATGGATTCCAGGGCATCGGAGGTCAGGCCGCTGGAAGAGGTGAGATCCAGTTCAAAGATTGATTCCCTGCGGGCGTGGCGTTTCAGGGCTTCCGGGGAGTCGCAGGCCACGATCCTCCCCTGGTCTATTATGGCCACCCGATCGCACAGCTCCTCGGCTTCATGCATGTAGTGGGTGGTGAGGAGGATGGTGCGGTCGGGGTGCTCCTCAAGCCATTCCCTTATGAACTGCCGGATCTGGCGGGCTGCGTTAACGTCAAGGCCGAGTGTTGGCTCGTCCAGGAAGAGGATTTCGGGGTCTGTGAGAAAACCCCGGACCAGGTTCATCTTCTGCCGCATTCCAGTGGAAAGCTGGGAAACCTTCGTATGCATCCAGTCAGCGAGGCCGACCCGGCTCAGGAGTTCCTCAATCTGGCGGTTGGCTTCGGAGGTAGGGATCCCGTAGAACTGGGCGAACATCCAGAGGTTTTCCCTGACCGTGAGCAGCCCGTAGCCGGAGGTTTCCCCGCCGGACACCATGTTGATCATCGGGCGTATCTTGTGGGCTTCCCGCACCACATCAAAACCCGCAACCCATGCCCTTCCGGAGGTGGGCGCCAGCAAGGTGGTGAGGATTTTTATGAGGGTGGTTTTGCCTGCGCCGTTGGGGCCCAGGAGGCCGAAGAGTTCGCCCCTTGCTATCTCTATGCTGACATCCCTCAGGGCGATTACCTCTTTCCTGGGCTTACCGCGCTTCCCCTGGATTGTGTATATCCTCCACAGGTTCTCGGTCCTCACAGCCCAATCTTCAGCCATGGCTTCAGCCCTGCCTTTCGGATTCAGCGAAATTATAGTGGAACATGCTCACCACAGCAAGCGGGTTGCCCCCTGCGCCAGAACAATAACGCCCGGCACCCCTGTGCCGGGCGCCACTTCATCATGATCCGGCCTGGAGCCGGTTCACTTGAGGTAATAGGTCATGCGGCGCAGGTTCACAACGGGGTCTATATACTGGACCTTCACGTGGGGCGGAACTTTCAGGTTGACAGGCGCATAGTTGAGTATTGCCTTTACACCGGCCGAGACCAGCGCATCGGCCACCTTCTGAGCCTCCTGAGGAGGCACAGCTATTATTGCTATCTTGATGCCTCTTTCAGGGATGAGGGTGGGGATGAGGGCGCTATCCATGATCTCCAGCCCCTCAATCCTGGTCCCAATTTTCTGAGGGTTATTGTCAAAGAGCAGAGTGAGCCGGAAGCCCTTATCCCTGAACCCCTGGTAGTGGACCAGAGCCCTTCCCAGGTCGCCGACCCCTACGAGGGCCATCTCCCATTCCTCTTCTACGTTCAGTATCCGCCGCAGCTCCGAGGCGAGCTTCCTGACGCTGTAGCCTTTTCCCTGCTTGCCGAAACCCCCAAAGTAAGAAAGGTCTTTCCGTATCTGAGCCGGACTGAGATCGAGCCTCTCGGCCAGCTCCGCAGAAGTGACGGTCTCCTTCCCTTCAAGATCCATGATCTCCAGAGCCCTGAGGTAAACCGGCAATCTGCTCACCACAATGTCGGGCACCTGGGTCTTTTCCATGAGCCATCACCTCCTCACCGAATTTTAAACCCGGCCGAACTCCCTCGCCAACCTCTCAATGCTTATCCGCACCACCGTGGGCCGACCATGAGGACAGGTTTGCATTATGTCAAGCGTTTCCAGGTCCTGAACCAGTTTCTTCATTTCCTCCATGGAAAGGGTATCCCCGGACTTCACCGCACAGTGGCAGGCAAGGGTGGCCAGGACCTTATCCCCTTCAATGTGATCCGTCCCCCCCGAAGCCAGAGCCTCTATGAAATCCAGCACGGCCCTGCGGACATCCCGGCTGGCGAAGGGGGCAGGAACGGCCCTCACGAGCCACGTATTGGGGCCGAATTCCTCCAGCTCAAACCCGATCTCCCCGAGGGAAGGTGCGAGGAATTCCATCATATCGCTCTGATGAGGGGTGAGCTCCACGGTCACCGGTTCCAGAAGGCGCTGGGAAGGGATAGCGCGAGTTCGGTCTTTCTTCAGCTTCTCGTAGATGACCCTCTCGTGGGCGCTGTGCTGGTCAATCAGGTAGAGCCCGTCGGGCCCCTCAGCCACGATGTAGGTCAAACTCACCTGGCCCAGAACCCGCAGGAGCGGCAAGGTCCTGGTGAGCGGGAGGGCTGGCTCCGGAGGAGCAGGAGGCTTCGGTTGGGAAATGGGGAAAGGCCTCTGTTCAGCCCCGCTTTCAACAGGGCTTACGGGGCGCGGAGACACGGCGAAGGAGCTCTGGGTGCTGAGGATGAGGCGGCGGACGGCTTTCTGAAAGGCCTGGAAGACCTCATCGGGATTGCGGAAGCGCACTTCCCGCTTGGTGGGGTGAACGTTCACGTCCACCAGGGACGGGTCTATTTCCAGGCTTATCACCGCCACCGGATAGCGTCCCGAGGGGAGGAACCCATGGTAAGCTTCCAAAAGGGCTTTGCCCAGCATCGCATCCTGAACCCACCGCCTGTTGACGAAGAAGGTGTGAGCGCGCTGAGCTCTGTGAAGGGAGGGCGGCCCGATGTAGCCGTGGAGCTTCAGCGGGCCTTCGGTGGCCTCGAGCTCCAGCAGGGCTCCGGCAACCTCGGGGCCGTAAACCCTCGCCAGCACATCCCTCATCTCCCCCGAGCCGGGCGACTGGAAGGAGAGCTGGCCTTCCTTGAAGAGGGTGAACTTAACCTCCGGGTAGGCTATGGCGTAGTGCACCACAACCTCGGTTATGTGAGCGGTCTCAGTGGCCGGGTGTTTGAGGAACTTGCGGCGGGCCGGCACATTGTAGAAGAGGCTCTCCACCAATACGGTCGTCCCGGCGGGCGCGCCCTTCGGCTCCTTCCGCACGATCCTCCCCCCTTCCACCCTGATCATGACCCCGATGGGCTCTTCCGGGGGGCGGGTTATCATGGTCACTCTGGAGACGGCGGCGATGCTGGCCAAGGCTTCGCCCCTGAACCCCAGAGTCCTTATGCGGAAGAGATCATTGAGCGAGGAAATCTTACTGGTAGCGTAGCGGGCGAAAGCCAGCTCTACTTCCTGGGGGGGAATGCCGCAGCCGTTATCGGTGACCTTTATCAGGCCTGTTCCTCCCCGGAAGATCTCCACCTTAACTTCGGTAGCGCCGGCATCAAGGGAGTTTTCCACCAGCTCCTTGACCACCGAAGCTGGCCTTTCAACCACCTCACCGGCTGCTATCTTGCTGGCTACTTCGGGGGGAAGGACCTTTATTGGCATGAATTTGCTCTCCAGAGCTTTCTACGGCAAAATTCTATCACATCTATCCTGGCGAGGCAAAGGAGGGAAAATGTCTCTTTTCACATTCCCCCGCACCTACACCGTTGAAATATCTCCCCTGGGCTCCGGCATGGTGGGAGTCCACTGCACCCTGCTGGACCCATACCATCACCTTGAGATGGACCTGATACTGGACTCCTCAAACCCGGAAGCCATGGTGGTGAGGGAGGCCAGAGCTTCCATGGCCCGGGTGCCCTATCCGGTGTGCAGAGAGCCCCTCGAGAGGGTTAAGGGGCTGGAAGGGCTCAAGATTGAGCGGGGCATAAGGCGCACCGTCACCAGGCTCCTCGGCGGGCCGAAGGGGTGCGTCCACCTGGTAGATATGTTCATGGAGGGAATACGCCTGGCCATTCAGGCGGTCGTGGTGGTCTGGAGCGAGAGGCTCCCCCCTGAGGAGGGGGAAAAATTGCGGAGCAGGATCCTGGGAGGGGTCTGCATCGCTTACCCATCTCCCGAATCCTCCTGAGCTTCACCCCCGTTCTGCAGGATTTCCAGAACTTTCCTGGCCACTTCCAGGGAGGCCATGGTCTGGGCTTCCCTCGTGGAAGCCCCTATGTGGGGGGTGAGGATTACCCGATCGCTTTTGAGGAGGGGGCTTCTGACCGGTGGCTCTTCCTCAAAGACATCAAGGGCAGCCCCTGCAATCCGGCCCTCTTCAAGGGCCCTGATGAGAGCACTTTCGTCCACCACTCCACCGCGTGCGGTATTTATGAGGTAAGCCGTGGGCTTCATCAGGCATATTTCCTCCCAGCCGATCATTCCCCGGGTCTGCGGGTTGAGGGGCACGTGGATGGAGACGAAATCTGCCCTCCGCAATAGTTCCTCTAAGGGGACAAGGGCTACGCCGAGGCGAGAAGCCCTCTCCGGAGGGAGGAAGGGGTCTGTGGCGATCACTTCCATTTCCAGCGCCAGGGCCCTCCTGGCCAGTGCGGTCCCCACCCGGCCGAGCCCTATTATCCCCAGCGTTTTGCCCTGAAGCTGGACCCCGACGAAGGAGTGTTTCTCCCAGCGCCCTTCCTTCACCGAGAAATGGGCCTGAGGTATGCGGCGGGCGAGGGAGAGCATTAGCCCGAGGGTGAGTTCCGCAACGGCCACGGCCACGCTCTCCCCCGCACTGACGACCACGATCCCCCTCCTTCGGGCGGCCTCCAGGTCTATGTTATCAAGTCCCGCTCCCGCTCTGGCTATCACCTTGAGCCTTCGCCCCGCTTCTATGACCTCCTCCGTAACCCTGGTCCTGCTCCTGACGATGAGAGCATCGTAAAGGCCGATAGCGCCGGCCAGCTCGCAGGGCGAAAGCAAAGGCCTGCAGTCCACCCTTGATTTCTGCCGGAGCAGGGCAATCCCTTCTTCGGCAATAGGCTCGGTTATCAGGACTTCAAACATGTCAGCACCTTCCCCAGCGCCTCAATTGCGTGGGTCATTTCCTCCGCAGAAACCCGGCCGATGTGGGCGATTCGGAGGAGCTTTCCCTTAAGCTCCCCCTGTCCTCCGGCCACCACCACGCCGAACTCTTCCCGCAGGCGACCGATGATCTCTTCAGCTTTCAGCCCTTCGGGGACCTTCACGGCTGTCACCGTGTTTGAAGCCCATCTCTCATCGGGGAAGAGGGAAAGGCCGAGGGATTTTACGCCCTGGCGGGTGAATTCGGCCACTGCCCGGTGGCGGGCGAAAACTTTTTCCAGGCCCTCCTCCCGGATGAGTTTGAGGGATTCCCTCAGGCCGAATAGGACACTTAAAGCAGGGGTGAAGGGGGTCTGCCCGCGGGCAGCGTAATCCCTTGCCCTCCGGAAGTCCAGGTAGAACCGGGGGAGAGAGGCCTTCTCGCACGCCTCCCAGGCCCTCGGGCTCACGCTCACGAGGGCCAGCCCCGGAGGCGCCATCAGGGCTTTCTGAGAGGCCGTCACCACCACATCGCACCCCCATTCATCCGGGCGCAGGTCTATGGCCCCGAGCGAGCTCACGGCATCCACCAGGACGAGGGGAGGTTCTTCAACGGAATGGGCAGCTTCAGCTATGGCCTTGAGGTCGTTGGTCACCCCTGTGGAGGTCTCGTTGTGGGTGACAAGCAGGGCCCTGCACGGACGGTATCTGAGCAGGGCTTTCCTGACCTCATCGGGGTCCGCCCCCAGGCCTGAGGGGAAACGCAGGGGCACAGCCTCCAGGCCGAAAGCAATGGCCATCTCAAACCATCTCTCCCCGAAGAATCCATTTATCACGGCCAGAACTCTCTCCCCCGGCGAGAGGACGTTCACCAGGGCCCCTTCCAGCCCACCTGTCCCCGAGGCCGTGAGGATAAGGACATCGTGGCGGGTCTGAAAGACGTATCTGAGGCCGGCCGTGAC